>NZ_JBSFYW010000043.1:0-77653 GCF_053599975.1 Streptomyces sp. NPDC005141
TGGATGCGAAGCTTGGCCACCAGCTGGCCGGTGTCGTCGACCAGGGCGACGTCGTGATGGTGTTCGGCCCAGTCGATACCGCAGTAGATCACGGTCTGGTTCCTCCCCCTCGTGGTGCTGTTTGTGCTGGTCACGAGCACATGCGGGCCACGCGGCGACCTAATTGCAGGACTCATCGGTCCGACATCTCACAAGCCGTTCGCGGCACCAGCGCACCGCGCGGGCCTCGCTCTTGGCCAGGGCTTGAGGGCTCGGGCAGTTCAAGAGGTCACCGCGCGACGGGCTCGCACCACGACCAGAATCGATGGTGGAGGACCTGTAGTGGCAGCGGCCGCGAAGACGCCAGGATTCGCCACTCTTCGCTGAGGCCTCACCGGCCAGGAGACTTAGAGGCATCACCCGGGGAGCCGTCCGGCCGCCGCCATCACGATCACGGGACCAGTCGCCGGGCGTTGGATAGGCCTGTTCCACGACCGATCTTTGTTAAGGCATTCCAGTCCCACAATCGAACAACCCACTCCGGCTACGGCCACCGGCCTGAGCTGTTGAAACCCAATTAGTGGCAGCGGCCGCGAAGACGCCAGGATTCGCCACTCTTCGCTGAGGCCTCACCGGCCAGGAGACTTAGAGGCATCACCCGGGGAGCCGTCCGGCCGCCGCCATCACGATCACGGGACCAGTCGCCGGGCGTTGGATAGGCCTGTTCCACGACCGATCTTTGTTAAGGCATTCCAGTCCCACAATCGAACAACCCACTCCGGCTACGGCCACCGGCCTGAGCTGTTGAAACCCAATTAGGGCGTTGGACGCGTCCGTGGTGATGAGGCAGGCCCGCCGGCCGAGGCAGTCACTGTGCGTAGAGGCGGCGGATCGGTCCTGGATGGCGATGGCGAGACAGACCGTCTCACTTATTGAGATGCAGGTTTGACATTAGGCAAGCTTATGGCTGATAAAGAACTTGCTTTGGCCATCGAATTACGAACCGTGATGGCAGTGCCCTTCTAGCCGAGTGAGTCCGCCGTGTCCCTGTCCTACGCCTCCCCGACCCCCGCCGGCCCCGGGGAGGAGTGGAACGCCTGGCGTGCCGAGCGTCATCGCACGCTCCTCGCGCCGACCGGAAACCTCGCCCTCGTGGAGACCCGCTGGCTGCCGGCCGGCGAGGAGCCCGACGTCGACGCGGCTCGCGCCGGACAGCCGGACACCGTGACCGTCACCACGCTGCGGCGCACCGACCTGGTCACCGGCGCACCCGAGCACGGCCTGCGTTTCTGGGACGCGGACGCGCCCGCCATCCGCCACTTCGAGAGCGTCGAGGCATTCCCGTACGACCCGGCCTGGGTCCTGGAAGCCGCCTACCAACCCGTGCCCGGCGCCCGCCGCATCGCCTTCGAGCACCTCCGGGACAACGGCGGCACCCGCGATCTCGTGGTGCCGGGGGACATCACGCTCACCGTCGACGGCCGCGAGTACACCCTCAGCGCCTTCGACGACGACGGCACCCTGCTGCTCGTCTTCGGCGACCCCACCAACGGGGACACCACCTACGGCGCCGGCCGCTTCCTTTTCGTCCGGCGCACCGACGACGACAACCGCGTCGTCCTGGACTTCAACCGGGCCTTCGTGCCGCCCTGCGGATTCTCCGATCAGTACAACTGTCCGATGCCGCCGCGGCAGAACCGCTTCCACCTGCCGGTCGAGGCCGGCGAGAAGCGCCCCGTCTTCCGCGACGGCTTCCTCGCACAGCACTGACCGATCCGCAGACCTCTCCCTTTCATTCCGCACGAAAGCGCCCTGAACCATGAGACTCAACAAGTCGACCCTCTACGTCACCGCCACCACCGCCGGCCTCGCCGTCGCGCTCTCCGCCTGTGGCGGCTCCGGCGCGAAGACCGCTTCGGCCGGCGGCTGGGACAAGAACGCCACCGTCAACATCGGCTCTCTGTACGAGCCGCAGAACCTCGACAACACCGCCGGCGGCGGCCAGGGCGTCACCGAGGCCCTCAACGGCAACGTGTACGAGGGCCTGTTCAAGCTCACCGACGACGGCAAGGTCGACAAGCTCCTCGCCCAGGACTACCAGGCCGGTGCGGACGGCCTCACCTACACCTTCACGCTGCGCAGCGGGGTGAAGTTCCACAGCGGCAAGGAACTCACCAGCGCCGACGTCAAGTACAGCCTTCAGAAGGTCCTCGCGAAGGACTCGCAGTCCGCCCGCAAGAGCAACCTCGAGGTCATCAAGGACATCGCCACCCCGGACGCGCACACCGTCAAGATCACGCTGTCCCAGAAGTCGATCTCCTTCGTCTACAACCTCTCCTACGTCTGGATCATCAACTCCGAGGCGAAGGACCTGAAGACGGGCGAGGACGGCACCGGCCCCTACACCCTCGCCAAGTGGACCCGCGGCTCCGCGCTGAGCCTGGACCGCTTCGCCGGCTACTGGGGTGACGCCGCCGCGAACAAGCAAGTCGTCCTCCACTACTACAAGGACGCCACCGCACTGAACAACGCGCTGCTGACCAACGCCGTCGACGTGGTCACCAGCGAGCAGTCGCCCGACGCCTTGGAGCAGTTCAAGAGCAACCAGAACTACAAGGTCAACGACGGCGACTCCACCACCAAGCTGCTGCTGGCCTTCAACGACAAGGCCAAGCCGTTCACCGACGTCAAGGTCCGCCAGGCCGTCTCCGCCGCCATCGACGACAAGAAGCTCCTGGAGTCCGTCTGGGGCGGCTACGGCAAGCCCATCGGCTCGATGGTGCCGCCCACCGACCCCTGGTACGAGGACCTCACCAAGGTCAACGCCCACGACGTCACCAAGGCCAAGAAGCTGCTCGCCGAGGCCGGTTACGCCAAGGGCTTCTCCTTCACCCTCGACACCCCGAACTACGACCCGCACCCCACCGCAGCGACCTTCATCAAGTCGCAGCTCGCGCAGGTCGGCATCACTGTCAAGATCAACACGATCACGCCGGACGAGTGGTACACGAAGGTCTACAAGAACCACGACTTCACGGCCACGCTCCAGGAGCACGTCAACGACCGCGACCTCGTCTGGTATGGCAACCCCGACTTCTACTGGGGCTACGACAACAAGCAGGTCACCCAGTGGGTGAAGCAGGCCGAGGAGGCCTCCACCACCGCCGAGCAGACCGAGCTGCTGAAGAAGGTCAACCGCCAGACCGCCGAGGACGCGGCCAGCGACTGGCTGTACCTGTACCCGCAGATCGTCGTCGCGAGCAGCAAGCTCTCCGGCTACCCGCTCAACGGCCTCAACTCCCAGTTCTACGCCTACGACATCAAGAAGCAGGGCTGATGGGGCGCTATCTCCTGCGCCGCTTCGCCTTCCTCCTGGTCTCGCTGGCCCTGGCGAGCGTGGTGCTGTTCATCCTGCTGCGCCTGCTCCCGGGCGACCCGGCCAACGCGCTCACCTCGGTGGGCGCGAGCCCGCAGCAGATCGCCGCGGCCCGCCACTCCATCGGCTCCGACCGGCCGCTGCCCGAGCAGTTCACCCACTGGCTCGGGCAGCTGGCGAGCGGCGACCTCGGCACGTCCTTCGTCAGCTCGCTGCCGGTCGGACCCGAGGTCAGTGCCCGCCTGAACGTCACCGTCCCGCTGACGCTGGCCGCGTTCGTTCTGGCCGTCGTCGTCGCCGTACCCGTCGGCTTCGTGGCCGCGTACAAGCGCCACACCTGGTACGGCGCCCTGCTCAGCGGAGTCTCCCAACTGGGCATCGCCATACCGGTGTTCTGGCTCGGCATGATCCTCATCGCCGTGTTCTCGCTGAACGCGGGCTGGCTTCCCTCCGGCGGCTTCCCGCTGGACGGCTGGTCCGCGCCCGCGGACGCCGTACGCTCCCTCGTCCTGCCGGTCGTCACCATCGCCCTCGTGATGAGCGCATCGCTCATCCGTTACGTCCGCTCCGCCGCCCTCGACGTGCTGGGCAGCGACCACCTGCGCACCGCGCGCGCCCTGGGCGCCTCCTTCCCCCGGGCCATGTGGCGGCACGGGCTGCGTAACGCCTCCGTACCGGTGATCTCCGTCCTCGGCATCGAGCTCGCCTCCACGCTGCTCGGTGCCGTCGTCGTCGAGTCGGTGTACGCGCTGCCCGGCCTCGGCTCACTGCTCGCCACCGGCATCGCCCAGCACGACTACCCGGTGATCCAGGGCGTCCTGTTCGTGTCCACGCTCGCCGTCCTGGTCATCGGCTTCGCCGCCGACCTGGTCCAGCGGACCATCGACCCGCGGCTGCGCGGCCGTCTCTCAGGAGGTACCCGGTGACCTACACGGACGTCCTGCGCGAACCGGCGGCGGCCCGCGGCCCGCGCTCCGTCACCCTGCTGGCCGGCTGCACACTGACCGCGCTGATCGCCCTGCTCGCCGTCGTCTCGCTCGTCTGGCTGCCCTACGGCACCGACGACACCTCCGGCGGCCGGCTCGCGGGGCCCGGCGACGGACACCTGCTCGGCACCGACAAACTGGGCCGGGACCTGTTCACCCAGCTGATGACGGGCTCCCGTATCGCCATCGAGGCCGGTCTCGGCTCGGTTCTGATCGCCGCGCTCGTCGGCGTCACCCTCGGTACGCTCGCCGCGTTCGCGCAGGGCTGGCTCGACGACACCCTCGCTGCGTTCCTCGACATCCTCATCGCGTTCCCGACCCTGCTGCTGGCGATGCTCGTCGTCGCCGCCCGCTCGGCCACCCTCGGCTCCGCGGTCCTCGCGATCGGCCTCGCCCAGAGCGCGATCGTCGCCCGCCTGGTACGGATCCTCGCCAAGCGGGTCCTGTCCCAGGACTACGTCACCGCCGCCCGCACCTCAGGCACCTCCTGGCCGCGGACCGTCGCCGGACACGTCCTGCCGAACATCTGGCCCACCCTCATCGTCAACCTGGCCCTCCAGTTCGGCCTCGCCGTGCTCGCCGAGGCCGGCCTGTCCTACCTCGGCCTCGGCGCGCCCCCGCCCAACGCCTCCTGGGGCCGCATGCTCCAGGAGGCCCAGGCCACCTTCACCACCGCCCCCGCCGGCGCGCTCGCCCCCGGCATCCTGCTGGTCGTGCTCGTCGTCGGGGTCAACCTCATCGCCGACGGCCTGCGCGACACCCTCGACCCGGCGACCCGCCGGAGGCGGACATGACCCTCCTCGACGTACGCGGCCTTACCGTGCGCACCGGCGACGGGCGCACCCTGGTCGACGACCTCTCCTTCACCGTCGACAGTGGCGAACGGCTCGGCCTGATCGGCGAGTCCGGTTCCGGGAAGTCTCTGACCACGCTCGCCGTAATGGGACTGCTGCCGGACGGCATGACCGCGACCGGCAGCGTGGAACTGGCCGGCACGCAGATCGTCGGTGCCCCGGAGAAGCGGCTCGTCGCGGTCCGGGGACGGGACGCGGCCGTGGTCTTCCAGGAGCCCCTGACCGCCCTCGACCCGCTGATGCGGGTGGGCCGCCAGATCGCCGAGCCCCTGGCCCGCCGCACCGGCCTCAAGGGCAAGAGCCTGCGCACCGCTGTCACCGAAGCACTCCTCAGGGTTCGGCTGCCCGAACCCGAGCGCATCGCCCGCGCCTTCCCGCACGAGATCTCCGGCGGCCAGCGCCAGCGCGTCGCCCTCGCCATGGCCCTCGCCTGCGAGCCGCGCCTGCTCATCGCCGACGAACCCACCACCGCGCTCGACGTGTCCGTGCAGGCCGAGATGCTGGAACTCCTCGACACCCTCGTGCGCGAACGGGAGATGGCTGTGCTGTTCGTCAGCCACGACCTGGCCGTCATCGCCAAGGTGACCGACCGTGCCCTGGTCATGAAGGACGGCCGGGCCGTCGAGGAAGGCCCCGTCCTGGACGTCGTCGGCGCGCCGCAGGCGGCGTACACCAAGACGCTCGTGGCGGGTGCCCGCAAGCTGGAGTCCGCCCTGGCCCTGAGGAGCGCACGATGACACCCGTGCTGGAACTGGCAGACGTGGCCGTGCGCTACCGAGGCACAGCCACCGACGTCGTACAGGATGTGTCCCTCGCCGTCGAGCAGGGCCAGTCCCTCGCGCTCGTCGGCGAGTCGGGTGCCGGCAAGACCACCCTCCTGCGCCTGCTGCTGGGACTCGCCCGCCCCACGGCCGGCACCGTCCGCTTCGACGGCGAGACGCTGTCCCCGCGCGACCGTCAGCAGATGCGCCGCTTCCGGCGCGGCGTCCAGTGCGTGTTCCAGGACCCGTACTCCTCCCTCGACCCGCGCCGGCGCGTGGCCGCGATCGTCGCGGAACCGCTGCGCTCCCTCGGCCTCGACACCCGGGCGACGGCCGCGCCGAAGGTGGCCGCGGCGCTGGAACGGGTCGGCCTCCCCACCGACGCCGCCACCCGCTACCCCCACGAATTCTCCGGGGGCCAGCGCCAGCGCATCGCCATCGCCCGCGCCATCGTCTGCGACCCGCGCGTGCTACTCGCCGACGAACCCGTCAGCGCCCTCGACGTCACCACCCGGGTCAAGGTCGTCGACCTGCTCGCCGAGCTCAAAGAGGAGCGGCAGCTGACCCTCGTGATGGTCTCCCACGACCTGTCGGTCGTCGCCTCCCTGTGCGAACGCACGGCCGTACTGGAACGTGGCCGCCTGGTCGAACAGGGCGAAACCCACCAGGTGCTGGGCGCCCCGGAACACCCGTACACCCGCCGCCTGATCGACAGCGTGCCGCGCCTGCCAGCCTGAGAGACGGGCGGGCAGACGGCAGGGCTGCCCGCTCGTCCCCGCCGACACCCGGGCCCAAGGGGTCCTGGGACCTCTGAGAGCGGCAGTCCCGGCAGGACTCCGGACCCGGGGGTGCGGCGTCGCACAACGGCACAACGGGACCCCGGGTCCGCCACCCTCAAGGCGCCCATGCATGGAATGGCCGATATGTTTGCTATATACGTGATGTACCATTCACGCTGAGTCAACTCCGGAGCTTCCATGACCACGTTCCCGACCGACCTGGCCCCCCTGAGTGGCCACTACACCATCGACCCCGCGCACAGCCGGATCGGCTTCGTGGCCCGGCACGCGATGGTCACCAAGGTCCGCGGCGCGTTCAACGAATTCGAGGGCAGCGCGTCGTTCGACGGCGCCGATCCGGCCAAGTCGACGGGCAAGGTGACCATCAAGGCCACCAGCGTGGACACCCGCAACGCCGACCGCGACCAGCACCTGCGCAGTAACGACTTCCTCAACATGGACGAGTACCCGGAGATCACTTTCGTCTCCACCTCCGTCCACCGCAGCGACGACACAAGCTTCGACGTCACCGGCGACCTCACCGTCAAGGGCGTCACCAAGCCGGTGACCATCCCCTTCACCTACGAGGGCAGCGCGACCGACCCGTTCGGCAACCTGCGCGTCGGCCTGGAAGGCGAAGTCACCATCAACCGCAAGGACTACGGCGTGGTCTGGAATGCCGCGCTGGAGACCGGCGGTGTCCTGGTGAGCGAGAAGATCAAGCTTGAGTTCGAGATCTCTGCCATCAAGGACGTCTGACACCACCACACCCCGGGGCCGGCCGCGGCCGGCCCCGGCACCCCTCAACACTGCAAACGACGGCTCGCCGCAGTCGAGATGCGTCGTGCACCTCAGCGCTCCCCGCCCATGGTTCGCATCAAAGAGGCACGGCGCAGCCCTCGGCCCGCGCCACTTCTCGTGCCAGATCGGACGGGGACTCACGGGGGGGGGAATCGGGGGCCGTGGGGGTGAGTCCTGCCGGAGCCTGCCGAAGGGTGAGGAATCCGCAGGCCACGCAGATGGTCGCCCAACCTCGCTCGTAGAGTGGTGGTACCTGGCGCCTGCGAACCGTCCCGGCGTGTGGAGGCACCATGTCACCATCGAGCGATGCTGACCGAGGAGGACGCGCGCCGACTGGTGCTGGCCGAGATCGACGGCGTGCGAGGCTGCGTCGAGTACGACCTTCAGATCCTGCGTGTAGAGGCCTTGCCGTTCGGGTGGATCTTCTACTGGGGAGCAGTCTGGGATGGTCAGAGCGGACAGCGCCCTCGGTTGGGAGGCAACGGTCCCTTCTTGGTGGATCGCGACAATGAGCGGTTGATCCGAACTGGTACCGGCGTCCCCGTGGCCCGTCAGATCGCCGACTACGAACGGCGACTACGACGCGAAGCTCACGCCCGGAACACGGCAGCGAAGCGGGCTGCACAGCAGCGCAGTACCGCAACCCCAGCGACCGCCCCTGTCGGCTGCCGTCCCTCCGAGGCCTCGAGCGACCGGAATGACCGTCGCTGACCGAACTGGCTGGAGCTACGGATCAGAAGGTTGCACCAGACGGCGAAGGTCTGGCCCCGCGCCAGGCCGTCTTTCCGTCCCATTCAGCGACGTTCACCGTCGTTCAGGCGGGTCCGTCAGCAGAAGGCGTCCCGGCGTCACCCGCCCATGAACGCAGGTGAACGCCCATGCACACCGCTCCCTCCGTAGCCCACCAGCACAGTTGGAAAGTGTGTTGGCCAGCTGCCGCGTATTGCCTGGCCGGACAACCTCAGCCTCCGTATGGTCTGGGCCGGGGACGAGGTTGGAACGACAGTACGAACTGTGCAGGGAGTAGGGGACAGTGAGCAGGAGACGCTACGTTGCCAGAGGGGTGCCGGGTGGCTACCGCATCTGGGACAACCGAGGCCGTCGATGGTGGGGCGATCTCTACGAGTTGTGCCCTGACGATCTCTTGGCCGAGCTCAATGGTCAGGTGGACCAAGTGCGGATTGCCACGCTGATGAAGCGTTACCGCGCGCAGAAGCGATAGGCGGCGCCGAGCGCTGGTCGACGACGGCGCGCACCACGACCGCACCAGATCGAGCGGGGAACAGCGGGGAGTCACGGTGACGGCAGCCGAGTCCAACAGGGCTGCAGCACGACAGTTCGTCAGATCAGCACCCGAACCGACCACAAGTGACCCTCAGCTTCCCTAGCTGATTGTTCTTGCAGTCCTGCTCCACGACTGCTGCCGGGCGTATCGACCTCTTCAACAGGCTCAACTGACTCTGGCTCTCTCTATCAAGTCGATCACGTAATGAACGACTTCGTCGGGAGCCTCCGTCACGGCAAAGGCCCGGCGAGGAAATCCTCTTTGGTAGTCGAACCCCAAGGTGTATAGCACCACCGGCGTATCAATGCCGAGTTCGTCGAGATCCCGAAGCATACTGATTCCGGCACCGGGATCATCCTGGCGGCCAATGTCACTCAGAATGACGTCGTAAGAACGCATACGCAGACGCGAGAGGGCTTCGGCTGTCGAAATAGCAGTGTCTACTTCCATGCCTGCGGCCCGAAAGAGCTGGACCAGTGACGCGTTGCCCTCGGGGTGATCGTCAACCCAAAGCAGCCTGCCTCCCTTGAGGATGTCTGCGGCGCGCTCCAACCGCCGCAGAACACCACGTTTCGATCCCGCAGAGACAACTGTCTTGGTCGTGGCCGCAGCTTCATCCAGGAGCACTCCTGCGGCTTCGGCAAACTCCGCATTCCCTGCTGGCGTGGCAAGACTCTTGAGGCGCCGGATCGCATCACTAATGTCCCTCCGGTACAGCAGCAGCGAGAGCAGGACGACGGCCGGCCAAACCAGTGATTCGATGAAGTCCAAGATCAAGTTCGCGGTGTCCACACTGTCGCCCTTCCATGCAGACAGCCCTTATAGGCGGCTGCTACCGCAACAGAGTGACGGCCATCCGAGTCTCGCAGGGCGACAGGCGCGCACCACAAGCGCACAGATCCAGCGAGGAACAGCGTGGAATCACGGTGAAACCAGCAGGCACGACGAGGCCATGGCCCAACGGTTCGTCCAGGTCGGAGCTTGCACCGACCCTGACATCCAAGGGTGACATCAACGGGCCCGGATAGCGGCATACAGCGGCACCCCCTCGACCGTCGGACCAGCCGACGACAGCCGCAGGGTCGGGCGTAGATCGAACTCCTAAAGCGGTGCTCCATACCCGGTGGATGAGATCATCCGTGGATGGCAGACGCGCAGCTACCCTCGGGATGGTCTCTTCAGCAGATCCGCGACGTATCCGGGGACCAAGAGGCTGTCGCCCTGAATCGCAACCGGGCGGTGAAGTGGGTAGCCCGCCCCGGAGCCCCCGACGAGGTGCTGCACCCAGAGATCGTTCTCGGATTCCACAGCCTGTGCCTTGTTAAGCCCGTCCATGACGACGACTGGTACATGGGCCGCCTGTACGACGACGGCAGCATTGACTGTTGGGCAGCCTACGGCGATCTGTACGAGGCGCTGCGCGGTTTGTAGCAGCGTGCGGGCCTGCCTGCACCACAGGGGACTTCCTGAGGTGGCGGTACAGCAGCGAAGTACAGCAACTAGAGCAACCGACCGCGGCCGTCGGTATCCCTCTCACCGCCCGGCAGCCTGTATGACCACTGATGACCGATCTCTGTAGAGCTACGGATCAGAAGGCATAACCTGTGGGCCCTTGCTGGCGCGCCCACGCTCGCGCCGAGGCGAGGAGAGAACATTGATTGCGCGCGATTCGGAGAACCTTGTCTGCCTGCCCTCTCTGTCAGCCTTGAGTGAGACGTTCCGCTTCGGCGGGTTAGCCTGAGAGGGCACGACAGGAGAACCACCCCCTCATGACCAGCACCAAGCCCGCCGGATCCGACCCGGCCCCCCGGCCGAAGCGCCGTTCCTTCAGTCCGGAGTACAAGCTGCGGATCGTGGCCGAGTACGACGCCGCGCCGAAGAACGAGAAGGGCGCGGTCCTGCGCCGCGAGCGCCTGTACCACTCGCATGTCAAGGAATGGCGGGCCGCGCGGGACGCCGGGGCCCTGGAAAAGCTGGTCGACAAGCGCACCAGCCCGGCCCGGCCGAAGAAGCCGGCCGCCGAGGCGGAGAACGAGCAGCTGCGCCGCCAGGTGGAACGGCTTCAGAAGGAACTGGCCCGGAACAAGGCCGCGCTGGAAGTCATGGGAAAAGCTTCCGCGCTCTTGGACATGCTCTCCGAGAGCGCGGACTGAAGCCTGCCGCCGACCCCGTCGTGGACGAGGCGTTCACCGGCGTCGAGGCCCAGCTGGGCATCACGGCCGCCTGCCGGCTGACCGGCCGCTCCCGCGCCACCCACTACCGCCGGCTCCGGCCGGCACCACCACGCACAGCACGTGCCCCGCAGGTGCAGCCGTCGGCCCTGACGGCCGAAGAGCGGGCCGCGGTACTGGAGTTGATGAACGGCGACGAGTACGTCGAGCTGGCGCCCGCGCAGATCTGGGCCCGCGAGCTGGATGCCGGGCGCTATCACTGCTCCGTCTCGACGATGTACCGGATCCTGCGCGAAAAGGGGCAGTCCGGCGAGCGTCGACGGCAGGCCGCCCATCCCGCCAAGGCGGTGCCCGAGCTGGTCGCCACCGGGCCCTCACAGGTTTTCACCTGGGACATCACCAAGGCGGCCGGACCGGTCAAGGGCGTCTGGTATCACGCCTACGTCATCATCGACATCTTCAGCCGGTACATCGTCGGCCATACCGTCGAAGCGGCCGAATCAGCGGCACGGGCCGAGGAGTTGATCCGCGAGACCATCACCCGCAACGGCATCGTGCCCGAGACCGTGCACGCCGACCGCGGCACCTCGATGACCTCCAAGAAGGTCTCGCAGCTGCTGATCGACCTCGGCGTCACCCGGTCGCACTCGCGGCCGAAGGTCTCCAACGACAACCCCTACAGCGAAGCCCACTTCAAGACCACGAAGTACATGTCCGACTACCCCGAACGGTTCGATTCGCTGGCCCATGCCCGCGAGTGGTTCGACGCGTTCATCGCCTACTACAACCACGAGCACCGGCATTCGGGGATCGGCTGGCACACGCCCGCCAGCGTGCACTTCGGAACCGCCGAGGAGGTCCGCGACCAGCGAGCCGTCACCCTCACCGAGGCGTACACCCGCCACCCCGAACGCTTCGGCCGCCGCCCCCGACCACCCCAGATACCCCAGACGGCCTGGATCAACGACCCGGCCAAGCGCAGGGAACCCGCACCACAAACCTCATAGCGTCACGACCGTCTCACTGGACTTGAAATCTTCCGCTGCGGTTGCGTGGGCTGCTGGTCCGCGGGGATGCCGACGATGCCCGACCGCCTCATCGGCACTCTCCAAGAAGCCCGGGACGCCGGAGTCACAACGCCTGGGATGGAGTGCCCTCTTCGCTGGCAGCCAAGTGCAGTGCCCGGTACCGGAGCCGGGGTTGCAACCGTGCTGGCTCGACCGCTAAAGACGCGTGTGGACTCCGGACAGGTCGACATCGGGAATCCACACGGGCCATGGACGGCGAGAATCGGACAACTAGCGAAACCGCAGGTTGGAGATGCCTAGTGGTCACTAGCGGTTCTTAGCGATTCCTTGCGGGGTACCCGCCAGTCGAGACCGTCATGACCACACCGGCCCTCCAGGCCGCGTGACCCAACCTGTAACTCAACCCTGCACCAGACCCCCCTACCGGTCCGACAGCTCGTGCCAGCGGACGCTCAATGGTCGAGAGCCGCCGCTGGTCGGGGACCATTTGCAGGCTCAACTCTGATTGTGCTCCGGAGCCGTGTGCGCAGGTTCGAATCCTGCCGGGGGCACTCGCCACACGGCCAGCAAGAATCACCCGCTGAGCCGGGCGGATGCCTAGACGAGAGAGCGGGAGTCAGTCTCACTGACTCCCGCTCTTTCTCGTTGTCTCTCACCGTTCACGACACACCTTCGACACACCCTGCCTGTCGACGGATCCGCCCTGTCAACCAGGCGCTTAGGGTGGGCGCCGCACCTCGGCCACGGTGAGGCGTCAGCACCTGGCAGCCAACGCCCTGGCTCCTGCCAGGGCGCCGCGGTTTACAACGAGCGCTTTATCAGCTTGAGGCAGCTACCGAAGAACAATCTGTGAACGGTCGATCTGCTTGGCGATGTCATTCAGTCGGCCAATGTCGAGCTTGAGATCGCGTTGTGCGAACTCGGGCAAGGTGGCGAGTACACCAAGAGTGCTTAGGTGCGTAAGGTCATCCGCCAACTGCGGAAGCCCGGAGAGAGTCACAGCTCCGGCTTGCTTCACCATGAACGCGGTTACGCCAGCGCCTTCCAACCATGACGGGGTCTCTACCAGCATGACGTGATCTGGAGGTCGCGACTCCGGTGCTGGTGTCTGTTCTGTCGTAGCCGCGCCATCTCCGCGGTTCCCGTCGGAGCTGCCATCGTCGCCATTGCCAGAGTCGGAAGGAGATCCATCTCCGTTCGGCGTCCCTGGACCATCTGAGCCGCTTGGCGTAGAGGGCGCAGTGCTGGAGCCACCGCAGCCCACGCCATCGCTGCAAGCCAGTTTACCTATGGCTTCACCGATGTTGGCTCCGAGGTCCGCTCCGGCAACAGCTCCCGCGCCAGCCCCAAGGGGGCCCCCGACCAGCCCCCCGATCACGGCCCCAGCCGTCGCTCCGATAATTGCACCACCAAGTGTCCAGATCGCCTCGCACCGATCGTTCATGACGGCCGACAAGTCTTTGGTGAGCTGCACTTCCTGGAGCGCACCTACTTGAATCCGCAAGTCAGCCGGATTCCCGAGAACACTCGTTGAAACAAGCTCGGTTACTTCACGAGCAGGCAGGGCCCGAATGCTCAGCGTGGCAGGATCGAGGACAAGCGATACCTGCTCGACAAATTGCACACTAGCCGAGACTGAGCGACTCCTCGCTGCGAGCGAGACTACTGGATGCGCTATAGATGCTCGACCACCGTGACCAAGGTCCCAGATTGCGGGATTCTTTTCCAGAAGGCGCTTGAGCACCTGCGACCACAGCGAAGCATCGACACTCGGAGCCGGTTCGTCCTCGACGACACTGCTCGGACTGTCCGATGCCGCTGAAGCAGCCGACGCCTCAACGTTCAGCGCGAGGCCACAAGAAAGAATCAGAAACTCTAGCCCTGCGGCGTTGTTCAACTCCTGGACGGCGCGGAGGATATTCGCCGCAAGACCCACTCGTTGAACTTTCCCCAGTACAGCAAGCTGTGCAAGCATTGCCGATGCGGCACGCAGATATGCCTCAGCCGCCTGATCCAGTGTGAGGTCGACTGGCTCATTCAGCGCTAAGCCTTGCTGTGCACCTTGCGACCTGAGGTATAGCTCATGAATGCGAAGTAGGCCGATACTGATCGGCATAAACGCCACAACACCTGGACGTACTGAAATTTCCCCAGCGGCGGTCTCGATGCCTCGCTGCTCCTCCTTACTGAGCACCCGGAGTTCCGCCGCGTTGCGCAGATAGGATTGCAATCCGACATCACCCATGTTCCCCCCAGTTCACTTTTCTTTAGATTTACAGGTGAATCCATCCCTCCGTCAAGAGCACCTCCCCTATTGGTTCATTAGTTCAGAAAAGGGCCAGGCGATAGCCCGGATCTCTAAGTTGTAGATGACCCGCGAGATCCTCCCCTTAAGCGGCGCGCCTAGTGAGTCAGGGATGACTCATGACCGGGATGATGCCAATGAGCTACCGACAGGCGCTACTCACCCTCTCTGAAATGATCGAGTTAAGGCGAAGCGCTAGAGGGTGGTCCGAAGATCTCCCGGACCACCTACGAGTTCGTAACACGATCTTCTGCGTTGACCGGGGTGCAGCCAAAGTGAAGCGGTCGAGAGATCTTCGCGTCGAGGAAGCTGACGGGAGTGGCCCTCTGCGCTACTCGCTCGGTCGCTTTCCGTAGTAGGGACTGACGGTCCGGGCCAGCTTTCGCTGGATCACCCGCAGCATCCTGATCGTCGCCGCATCGTCGTGCCCCGTGGTCGTTGACCATTCGACGCCCGAGCCGGCGAGGTCGCTGACGAAGACGATCTCTGTAGCCAGAAGTGTCCGAGCCCAGTCCGCTGCACCGAGTGGGGCGTCTTCGCCAAGAGCCTTCCGGAGCCTTTGGCACTGGTCAAACAGATCCTGCACGCCGGCGAACCCCATGCCGACGGCAAGTTGATCGCTGCAGTGTGCAGGGCCGCCCCACGCCAGGAGCGCGCGAGTCAGCAGTTTGACCTCGTGCTCGGTCAACAGCTCGCTAGCTCGCACCATGTCTTGCGACACAGGTTCGCCCTTTCCCGTACTCCGCCGACGTGGCCGGGCCCGATGCCTGGCCTGTACGCGAAGCCCTCGGGTGATCACGCTACCTGTCTCTTGAGGAGCCTCCAGCAGATGAGGCCGCATGCCAGCGAGACGAATGCGTCGTGCAGTTCAAGACGTCGCTCCCAACGGACAGCGAGTCGCTTGAACTGGTGGAGCAGGGCGAAGGTCTGCTCCACGACGTAGCGGAGCTTGCCAAGGCTCTGGGTGGAGTACGCGCAGGAGCTCGGCCCGGGAGAGGCCGCCGACGTTCGGCTGGCTCCCCTGAGCCCCGAACAGTGGAGACATCTGAAGTGCGGTGATGTCATCACCATGCACGAAGCCCGACCTGTAGCCAGCACGGCCACCGTGATCGAGATACTGCCGCCGCGCACCTGAGCCCGTCTAGTCGTGCCCTCGTCTGGGGCCTGCAGGCACGGCTCTGGCGCGTCAAGTACCGCTGATGGCAGGATGGCCTCCATGATGATCACCAGAAAGGCTCATGCCGCGTAAGCGCCCGGGTGCAATCCGCGCCATGCGCGAGCGCCAACCGCCCAAGTGGGCGCGTGAACTGCCCACCATCGACCGTCTGTCGGCTGACACGAGTGCCGCGATTCACTTGGTGGAACATAGCTCTCACAGCTATGAGGTCCAGCCTGGGCGAACCTCACAATTCCTCTACAGCTACCGGAATTTCTTGCGCCAGCCCGGTAGGAAGCTGAGGTTGACTGCCTCGGAGTGCCCGGCCTGTCCTGGGTGCCAGTACGACGATGTCGCAGTGGTCAGAGACGCGTTGGAGGACATAGTGGGCATGCTCCCGCTTCCGGCACGCACCGAATTGCGACGACTACTTGCCGGTCTTGATGCGGAATTCCGAAGCAGGACACTGCACGATCCTGATCCAAGCCACTGGGTGGACTGGAGCGGGAGTCCGTACCGATGGTGGCACCGACGGCTTTACGTGGGTGTCTAGGGCGAGGGGCCGACCCTCCCAGCGATGCTGACTTCTTGGGCGACAGTGTCTGTCACAGCTCCGGAGTAATGCGACCAACGCTGCTGCGGATGTCGGGCATGCCGAGGTGGACGGTGGACGGCTGGGCTGCACGGTCGCGCATGGCCTCCGGTTTCTGCGCGGCGGCGGCCATGGTGGTCTCGATGGCGGCAACCTCGCCGAGCCAGCCCTGGTCCTTTGCCTCTTGGAGGCGGTCGACGAGGTTAGCGTGGATCTCCTGGAGGCGTGGCATCTGGGCTGGGTCCACGAGCAGTAGGGGGCATCTGACACAGGCGTTTTCATGCTGGCACGGGGTCGCGTAGTCGCGGCCGCAGGTCCCCAGGGCGACCTTGCGGAGTTCGTAGTGGGCCAGGAACTCGTCCCACTCCGTGGCGGTGAGCTCGCGGTACTCCTCGCTGGGCCGCTCGGTTCTGCGGCGGGCGATGAAGGCCCGGTGATGGGAGATCACGTCCTGCGGGTAGATCGCGGCGTACCCCATGGTGGTGTCCAAAGCGGCGTGGCCGCAGATCTTCGCGGCGATGTGCGGGGGCAGTCCGGAGCGGATGGCGTCGGTCACGAAGATCCTTCTGAAGTCGTGGGGGCGCCATTCGAGCGGGTCGCCAGCCACGGTGATCTGGGCGGACTGCGAGGTCGCGACCAGGCACTCGCGGATGTAGCTACGGGTCAGCGGCCGGTCCTCGGTGCCGTACCTGCGTTGGAACAGGAACGGCCTGGGCGGGCTCCAGGTCTGCTCGAACACGTCGTAGGCCGACACCAGCGGCAGGGCGCCGTTCCCGGCCCGGACCCGGTAGATCACCGCGGTCAGCACCTCCGCCAGCTCCGGAGAGACCAGCAGCAGTCGCTCGGCATCGGTCTTGGACGGGGCGACCTGCAGCATCGGTACCACCTCGCCAGTGGTGGGCAGGGTGTAGGCGATGGAGCTGTGTTGGGTGAGCTCCAGCATCTCCTCGATCCGGGTGCCGGTGTGCCGCAGCACCTCCACCGTCGCCCAGGACCAGAACGCCGCCTCCTCCTCGTGGGTCAGGTTCCGCCGCCTGCTGGCGGCCACCTCGGTGACGTAGACGCGGCGGGCCTGCCCGGACCCGCAGCGCTCGAACTCCTCCCCGGCAACGAGGAACCGTTCACCGGCCGGCGTCGCGCGAGCCGCGGTGATGCGGGCCATGGTGTCCTTGCGCTGCCGGTCGACGGCGCGAAGCAGGGCGGGCAGCAGCGGCATCTGGGTCCTGGTCCGCTGGTCCATCCGGGACTTCACCCCGGACCTGGACTTCTTCGTCGCGTACTCGTTCGCCTTGATCGGACACGGCGCTACCCAAGGCGCCCACCGCGCCGGATCGCCGGCTGCCCAGCGGGCGATGTCCTGGTAGATCGCCCGGACGAACACCAGCTCGCTGCGGAAGTTCACCCACGGCCGCACCGGGTGGCCCTGAGCGTCACGAATGTAGGCCAGGCGTTCCTTCCACGCCTGCGCGACCTCGGGCGCCAGCCGCAGCGAGTCGATGCCCGGATGGTGGATCTCCAGGTCGCGCCAGAACAACCGGCACAGGTTGCGGGCGATGGAACGCAGCGAGACGTGGTCGAGCTCGGGAGCCCGCTCGGTGAAGTACTCGACCAGCAGGTCACGGACGGCCCGGCACTCGATGCCGTACCCGTCGACGATCTGCTCGACGCTGCGGCGGCCCTCGATGCGAAGCGCCCGCAGCCGCAGCGGTGCGCTGGGCGGGAGCACGCCGGTCTCCTTGAGCAGGGCATAGAACAGCGGCCCGGCCCGCACTGGCCCGGAAGTGGTGTTCCTCCAGTGCGGCGGTCAGCTCGATGCAGTCGCCGACGGTGATGTCGCTGACCAGGCCGCCCTTGCGGATCACAATCCAGGTGAGCTTGTTCAGGGCGTCGGACCTCGCTGTGGCTGTCGCGTGCTGAGCCAGCTGTTCGAGCCGCTGGAAGTCATCGGGGTCGCTGGCGGCCCGGGACTCGGTGAGCATCACCGTCACGCGCTGCCGCAGCAGCCACGGGTAGCTGGGGCGGATCGCCTGCCCGGCGACCAGGAGCACAAGTCCCATGGTCAGTTCATCGCGCCAGTGGCTCTTGGGGGTGCCGCGTCCCTGCAGGGGCAAATCGGTCCACTCGAAGCCGGCGCAGTCCGCTCCGCTGGCAAACCAGCGATCCTGCCAAGTCTCTCCGGGCTGGCCTTCGAGCCAGTCCAGCAGCTTGCCCATGCCCCGCCGCCGGGCCTTGTCGCGAGTCAGGCCCGCACCGGGGTCGGTGAACAATCCCCGCAGGGGTGGGCGCCGACCTCTCACCTGCACGCAAACCCCTGCTTCGCCGCCGGCCACGCCTCCACCCCGTCGGAGGTGCGGACGTACGCCGTGGACCTGTCCGGCGCCAGCCAGAGGTTCCAGTCGCGGTAGTGATAGCTGGTGTCCCGCGCGTTCGCCGGCATGCGGACGTCTCCGTCGTAGGCGGCGGTCAGCGTCTCGCCGTCGAAGATCCCGTGCGGGTCGCGCACATACAGCCGGCCGCGATGGCCGAGGTCGAGGAAGTGCGCGCTCTGCCAGTCGCAGTGCTCCGCGCCGACCGAGCTGGTCACCACGGTGGTCGGTACCCGGTGGCCCTCCCGGTCCGTCCAGATCTCGTCCCCCCGCGCCTCGGTGTAGCTCGCCGGGAACTCCGAGGGGTCGCAGGCGGCGCTGGTCTCCGGGCCCCAACCCGGGCGCCCCGGCTGGTCCTTGGCGACGACGACGGCGACCTTGGTCCGGCCCTTGACGTCGTACGAGAACAGGACGCGGTCCCCTTCCTCGCGCTCGACCCGGTAGCCCTCCTCCGGCACGTCGGGCTGGTAGATGTCGAAGTACGCGTTCAGCCCCTCCTCCGGGGTCGAACCACCGTCACCCTTGCTCCACGAGTCGCCGGCGCCGCCCATGTAGATCGCGCCGTCGCACTCCAACGCCTGTCCGGCCGCACCCGACGTCTTCTTCGCCCCCCGCGGGCCGCCGTCCGAGCTCTCCTTGAACGGCAGGTCCAGCCGTCCGGCGTACGGACTGGCGGGCGGGGTGCCCTTGAGCACCAGGCCGTCGCGCTCCTCCCCGCCGCAGCCCGCCGCCGCGAGCCCGAGCAGCACCACCGCGGCCACGATCCCCTTGCGCATGCCCACCCCTGTTCATCCGACCGCCGTTCGTGTTCCTACGACGCCCGGGTTCGGACGAACGTTCAGCGGTCAGCGAGCGGCCTGGAACGTCCGCCGGTACGCCTGCGGCGAGACTCCGATCGTCGCGTGCAGATGCTGGCGCAGCGAGGCACCCGTCGCGAAGCCGACCTCGCCCGCGATCCGGTCCACGGACAGATCGCTGGCCTCCAGCAGATGACGGGCCCGGGCGACCCGCTGCTGGATGAGCCAGCGGCCGGGGCTCAGACCCACCTCGTCACCGAAGCGGCGGGCGAAGGTGCGCAGGCTCATCCCGGCGTGGTCGGCGAGATCGGTCAGGGTCAGTGGGTCGCCGAGTCGTGTCAGCGCCCAGTCGCGGGTGGCGGCGGTGCTCGCCGTCGACGGTTCCGGTACGGGCTGCTCGATGTACTGGGCCTGGCCGCCCTCGCGCAGCGGCGGGACCACGCAGCGCCGGGCCACCCTGTTGGCCAGTTCGCTGCCGTGGTCCCGGCGAATGATGTGCAGGCAGATGTCGATGCCGGACGCGGCGCCGGCCGAGGTGAGGATGTCGCCGTCGTCGACGAACAGCACGTCCGGGTCCAGGTCGACCCGCGGGAAGCTGCGCCGGAACAGATCCGCCACATGCCAGTGCGTGGTCGCCCGGCGCCCGTCCAGCAGCCCGGCGGCGGCCAGCACGAACGCGCCCGTGCAGATGGAGACGATGCGGGTTCCCGGGCGGATGAACGCGAGGGCGGCGGCGACCTCGTCGGAGACGCCGGTGGTGATCGCGGCCGGGGTGACGGCCGTGATCACCACCGTGTCCGCCGTGCGAAGGACCTCAGGACCGTGCTCGACGGTGACGGAGAAGTCGGCGTCGGTGCGGACCGGTCCTCCGTCGACCGTGCAGGTCACCACCTCGTACCGGTCCTCCGCCGCGCCGAAGATCCGGCTGGGCATGCCCAGCTCGAAGGGGTAGACGCCGTCGAGCGCCAGGACCACGACCCGCTCCACATGCTGCATGGCACGATCTTATCGAAGGTTGGCAATTCTGCCATTTTCTGATCGGGCGCGCCCCGGCAGGCTGGTTCACCATGAGCACTGTGAACACGATGCGAGCCATCGGCCAGAACGTCCTCGGCGGCCCCGAGGTCCTCGAGGAAGTAACCCTGGAGCGGCCCGCGCCGCGACCGAACGAGATCCTGGTCCGGGTACGGGCCGCCGGTGTCAACCCCACCGACTGGAAGCACCGCGCGACGGGCGGGTTCCTCGGCGAGCCGCCCTTCGTCCTCGGCTGGGACGTCTCCGGCGTGGTCGAGGCCACCGGGATCGGCGTCGCCCACGTCAAGGCCGGGGACGAGGTCTTCGGCATGCTGCCCTACCCCTTCGGGCACGGCTCGCACGCCGAGTACGTGACCGGTCCGGCCCGCGCCTTCACCCTGAAGCCCTCCGCGATCGACCACACGCAGGCCGCCGCACTCCCGCTGGTCTCCCTGACCGCGTGGCAGGCGCTGACCGAACGGGCCGACGTGCGGGCAGGGCAGCGGGTGCTGATCCACGCGGCGGCCGGCGGGGTCGGTCACGTGGCCGTGCAGATCGCGAAGGCGCGCGGCGCGTATGTGATCGGCACCGCGAGCGCGGGCAAGCACGACTACCTGCGGTCCATCGGTGTGGACGAGCCGATCGACTACACCGCCGTGGACTTCGCCGAGACCGTGCGTGACGTCGACGTCGTGCTGGACACGATCGGCGGCGAGACCGGAGTCCGCTCGCTGCGCGTGCTGCGCCCTGGCGGCGTGGTCGTCTCGATCCTGCCGGTCGGGTCCGACGAGTTCTACGACGAGGCCGAGCGGCTCGGGGTCCGGGCGGTGCGGATGCTGGTCGATGCCGACCAGGCCGGAATGAGGGCGGTCGCGGACCTCGTCGAGAAGGGCGCGCTGCGCCCCACGATCGCCGAGACCTTCCCGCTGGCCGATGCCGCCAAGGCGCACGCGCTGGGCGACACCGGCCGGACCACGGGGAAGCTCGTGCTGGTGGTCGACTGACGGCCGGGATCCGGCGCGTCGGCCGGCAGCCCGGAATCCCCCGCCGATTGACGTCCGGGATTCCGGGCCCCGGCTGACCTCCGCGATTCCGGGCGCCGGCTGAACTCCGCGATTCCGCGCGTCGGGTTGGCCGACTCACCCGGAGCACAGTCGGTCAACTCGCCGCGCACAGCGGAGACATATGTCAATCGAACATGCTGAAATTCATCTCAGCGAGGGTAACTTGCAGAGCGAGGAACGCTTTTGCACCCACCGGTGCCCCGGGGCCGTGTCCAGGATCACTTGACGTGCCGTCACCCCGGCCCCGGTGACCCTCCCCCCGCGTTCGGGGGCAGGTCGGCTGCCGGTTGGAGGTGATGTCCGCGTGGTGAGCGACCCCGCACCGTGCTCCAGGCATCTGCGCATCCATCATGACCGCGGTCATGTGGTGCTGGAGTTGCACGGGGAGATCGATCTGCTCGCGACGACGGAGATCACCTCGTTGCTGGACTCGGCCACCTCGGGCCCGGCACCACAGGTCGTGATCGACCTGCGGTGCGTCGAGTTCTTCGACTGCTCGGGTCTGCGGCTGCTGTACCGCGCCAGGCGCCGCGTCCTCGACCGCGGCGGCCGGCTGTACCTGGTCTGCACACATCCGCTGACCCTGCGCATGCTCCGGGTGACCGGGCTCGCGCGGATCCTGCCGCCCGCGGCCTCACTGGAGGAGGCGCTGAGCCGCCCGGAGGCCACGTCGGACTCGTTCTGAGAACCCTCCCGACCCCGCCGCCTACGCCCGGATCTTCGTGACCTGCCCGGCGCCGACCGTCCTGCCGCCCTCGCGGATGGCGAACTTCAGCCCTTCCTCCATCGCGATCGGCTGGATCAACTCCACCTCCATGGTGGTGTTGTCGCCCGGCATGACCATCTCCGTCCCCTTGGGCAGGGTCACGACTCCGGTCACGTCCGTCGTACGGAAGTAGAACTGCGGGCGGTAGTTGTCGAAGAAGGGGGTGTGCCGGCCGCCCTCGTCCTTGGAGAGGATGTAGGCGCGCGCCTCGAACCGGGTGTGCGGTGTCACGGAACCCGGCTTGATGACGACCTGTCCCCGCTCCACCTCCTCGCGCCTCACTCCCCGCAGCAGCAGCCCGACATTCTCGCCCGCCCGGCCCTCGTCAAGGAGCTTTCGGAACATCTCGACGCCGGTGACGGTGGTCCGGGTCTTCTGCTCGTGGATGCCGATGATCTCGACCTCGCTGTTCACCTTCAGCACCCCGCGCTCGATCCGGCCGGTGACGACCGTGCCGCGGCCTGTGATGGTGAAGACGTCCTCGATCGGCAGCAGGAACGGCCGGTCCACGTCACGTACGGGTTCCGGCACGAACGCGTCGACGGCCGCGAGGAGTTCGAGGATCGACGCGCTCCACTCCGGGTCGCCCTCGAGCGCCTTCAGCGCGGACACGCGGACGACCGGGACGTCGTCGCCAGGGAACTCGTACTCGCTGAGCAGCTCGCGCACTTCGAGCTCGACGAGTTCCAGGATCTCCTCGTCGTCCACCATGTCGGTCTTGTTCAGCGCGACCACGATGTAGGGGACGCCGACCTGCCGTGCCAGCAGAACGTGTTCCTTGGTCTGCGGCATCGGGCCGTCGGTCGCCGCGACCACGAGGATCGCGCCGTCCATCTGCGCGGCGCCCGTGATCATGTTCTTGATGTAGTCCGCGTGCCCCGGGCAGTCCACGTGCGCGTAGTGCCGGCTCTCCGTCTGGTACTCGACATGGGCGATCGAGATCGTGATGCCGCGCTGCCGCTCCTCGGGCGCCTTGTCGATCTGGTCGAACGGCGTGTACGGGTTCAGACCGGGGAACCGGTCGTGCAGCACCTTGGTGATGGCCGCCGTCAACGTCGTCTTGCCGTGGTCGATATGCCCGATGGTGCCGATGTTCACATGCGGCTTGGTCCGCTCGAATTTCGCCTTGGCCACTGCGAGCCCTCCTGATCACCTGGGTGACGCCGGGCGTTGCTCCGCGGCTTCCCGGCCGGGCACGGCAGCCGCTCCTGGTGACCGGACGGACGGGAGGGAAGTTCCGCTCCCTCCTGTCTACTGGTTCTGCGGCGCGTCGAACAGAGCGCTGACGGACTCACCGTTGTGAATGCGCCGCACCGCCTCGGCGAGCGCCGGGGCGATGGACAGGACGCTCAGTTTCTCCGTGTGCTCCTCGGCCGGGATCGGCACGGTGTTCGTGCAGACGATCTCCAGCACGTCGGGCTGCTCGCTGAGCCGCTTGAGCGCGCCCGCCGCGAACAGCCCGTGGGTGCAGGCGACCCGGATCGACCGCGGCCCCAACTCACGCAGCCGCTCCAGGAGTTCGAGGACCGTGCTGCCCTTGGCGATCTCGTCGTCCAGCACGATGACATCGCGTCCGGCGATCTCACCGATGACGGAGCTGATGCTCACCCGGTCGTCGGCGAACCGCTGCTTCGCGCCGGCGGCCACCTGGGCACCGATCAGCCGCGCGAACGCCGCGGCCTCCTTGGCGTTGCCGAGGTCCGGTGAGACCACCGTCGTACTCGACAGGTCGTTGGACCGGAAGTGCGCGGCAAGTTCCCGCAGGGCGTGCAGATGGTCGACCGGCACCGAGAAGAAGCCGTGCACCTGCGGGGAGTGCAGCGTCATCGCGAGGACACGGCTCGCACCGGCAGCCACCAGCAGATCCGCCACGAGCCGGCCGCCCATGGAGATCCGCGGCATGTCCTTCTTGTCCGAACGTGCGTACGAATAATGGGGCATCACCACGGTGATCCGCCCGGCGGACGCGCCCCGCGCCGCGTCGCACATCATCAGCAGTTCGACGAGGTGCTCCTGCACCGGAGTGACCAGTGGCTGCACCAGGAAGACGTCGCGCTCGCGGCAGTTGGCCTGGAGCTGGACCTCCAGGCAGTCATTGGCGAACCGGCTGACGCGGGTCGGGCTGAGCGGCACACCGAGATGCGCGCAGAGCTCGGCCGCCAGCTCGGGATGGGCGCTACCGCTGAACACGGCGATGTCACGCACGACCGCTCCTCGCATGTCGAACCGGGTTGCGTCGCCGGTTGGCAAGATCGGCCCGGAGTGCGTACCTCATGCTACTGGGGACCTTTCGAGCCTTCGACCGGGGGGAAAACCGGTTGCGGGCCACCGCCTGGGTCACGCCATGATGGCGGGGCCAGGCCCCGCACGAGCGGTGCCCCTCGAGCTCAGGAGAACGAATGCGCCGTTTCCTCGGAATGTCTCAGCGCCCCCACCGGACGACTGGCTTCGAGGACTCGACCACGCATGCACACCCTGAACATCGGAATTCTGGCCCACGTCGACGCGGGTAAGACCAGCCTCACCGAGCGCCTGCTGTTCGACGGCGGCACCATCGACCGGCTCGGCAGCGTCGACGCCGGGGACACCCGCACGGACGACGGAGCGATCGAGCGGCAGCGCGGGATCACCGTCCGCTCGGCCGTCGCCGCCTTCAGCGTGGGTGATGTACAGATCAACCTGATCGACACCCCCGGGCACTCGGACTTCATCGCCGAGGTCGAGCGGGCTCTGGAGATCCTGGACGGGGCGGTACTCCTGCTGTCCGCCGTCGAGGGCGTCCAGGCACAGACCCGCGTCCTGATGAAGACCCTGCGGCGCCTCGGCCTGCCCACCCTGATCCTCGTCAACAAGATCGACCGGGCGGGAGCGCGCCAGGACAGCCTTCTCGACGACATCCGGCGCCTCCTCACACCGCACGCGGTCCCGCTCTCGCGGGTGACGGACATCGGCACCCCGGCGGCCCGTGTCCTGCCGCGCCCCCTCGGCGACCTCGCGGCCGATACGCTCGCCGAGGTCGACCCGGGCGTCCTGGCCGCCCTCGTGGACGGTCCGCCGCCGACCCGGGACGAGCTGTGGGCCGCGCTCACAACTCGTACCGGAGACGGCTCGGTCCACCCGGTCTTCTTCGGGTCGGCGCTCGGCGGCCAGGGCGTCGCCGCTCTGATCGAGGGACTGATCCGCCTGGTCCCCCGCCCGCTCTCCCCCGCCGGCGCCGTGCCGCGCGGCACGGTCTTCGCCGTACGGACCGCACCGGGCGGCGAGCGTACGGCCTATCTGCGGTTGTACGAGGGCGAGGTGACGCATCGTCAACGACTCGCCTTCGTACGCCGCGAGACAGACGGCCGAACCCGTGAGGTGCCGGGCCGGGCACGGGATCTGGAGGTGATCGGACGGCCCGGCGCGACCTCCCTCACCGCAGGTGACATCGCCGCGATCCGCGGGGTCCCCGGCGTCCGGGTCGGCGACCGGGTCGGTCATGTCACGGACCGCGCACCGCAGTTCGCCGCGCCCACGCTGGAGACACTGGTACGGGCGAAGCACCCGGAGCAGGCGGCGGCGTTGCGAACCGCCCTGCTCACACTGTCCGACCAGGACCCCCTGCTGCACGCCGGGCCCGCCGTGTCCGGCAGCACCGCGCTCCTGCTCTACGGGGAGGTCCAGAAGGAGGTCCTCGCGGCCACGCTCGTGCAGGACTTCGGCATCGAGGCCGAATTCGAGCCGAGCCGGGTGCGGTTGCTGGAACGGCCCGACGGCACCGGTGAGGCGCACGAGGAGATCCAGCGGCACGGGCACGCGGGATTCTGGGCGACGGTGGGTCTGCGCATCGAGCCCGGACCGCGCGGCTCCGGTGGCGTCTTCGCGTACGAGACCCAACTCGGCGCACTCCCCCGGGCGTTCCACCAGGCGATCGAGGACACGGTTCACGCGTCCCTGCTGAACGGGCCGCACGGCCGGCCGGTGACCGACTACCGGGTCACCCTGATCCGCTCCGGGTTCGTCGCGCCGCTCAGCACCGCCGCGGACTTCCGCGGACTGACCCCGATCGTGCTGCTCCGCGCTCTGGAGCGGGCGGGGACACGGGTGTACGAGCCGTACCACGCCTTCGAGGTGGAGATCCCGGCCGACGCGCTCGCCCCGGTGACGGCCGAACTCGCCTCCGCCGGAGCCGAGTTCAAGGAGACGACCGGGGGGCGTGACACCTGGGTGGTAACCGGCGAGCTGCCCGCCCGGCAGGTGCGGGACATCGAGCTGCGGCTGCCGGGGCTGACACACGGCGAGGGCGTCTGGTGGTCCCGGCTGTCGGGAGACCGCGCGGTCCGGGCTGTGCGCTAGGGCGTGTCCCGCGCCCCGCGGATCATGGGGCCTGACCGTGCCACCGGAGCCCGAGATTCTGGAGACGGAAGAGGGCAGCCGCGGCGGGGCCCGTAAGAGGTGACGCCGGGCCACCGGCGTCACGGCCGCCCGCGAACCCCGTCGCCATCTGAGGGCCACCCTCGAGTCCGAGCTCACGTGCCACCGGCTCGAACGCCGTCGCGCGGATCGCTCTGTGTCCCAGACCGGCCGGACCTCCCACCCGGACGATGCGGCGGTGTCCGAGCGCGGCCAGACTCCCGACAGCCCCCTTGAGGGATCGCCCACGCCCATCAGGAGCGGGCTCCGGATCGGGCGCCTCCCGTCCTCGTGAACATCGACCCCTGCCCGATCCAACCACCTCCGGGCGATGAACAACCGTCGGGAACAGAGCCACTCCTTGATCTCCGCACGCGTCCGCTCCAGGTATCGGGCCCGTGGTCCCCCAGCGGTCAGGTTCGCTCCCGCTACCTGTTCCATGCGATCCACCGGCACCCCCGTTGCAATACCCAGTAGCGCTAGTTATAGTCTCTAACAGAAGCGAGCAGCGCTCACTCAGCGCGGTTCTCACCCGCATGTCGCGGGTCCACTCAGGTCTCTTCCGTTAGGAAACTCGCCATGCGTGCTGTCATTGCCGCCCCGCTCATCGCCCTCTCCGCGGCTCTGCTCGTCGGCGCCGGTCTGGATGACGGCCACTCGCACGACCACTCACCCAAGGCCGAGTCCGACCAGTCGCTCACATGCGACGGCGTACATGTCGACGAGGACGCGCCGGTGATCACCCGCAAGAACATCGTGATCCATGCACCGCTGGAAACGATCTGGAAGGTGCAGACGGACGTCGAGAAGTGGCCCAGCTGGCAGCCCGACGTCACCTCGCTGGTCAAGGACACGCCGGGCCGGTTGCGGCCGGGCTCGGTGTTCCGCTGGAAGACCCAGGGCCTGGACATAACGTCCACTGTCAAGCAGGTCGAGCACCGGAGGTGCCTCGCCTGGGGAGGCCCCGCCCAGGGCATCAACGCCGTCCACGTGTGGACCTTCACCCCGACCAAGCACGGGGTGCTCGTACACACCGAGGAGTCATGGACCGGTGAGCCGGTCGTGGCCGACACCGCCACTCTGCAGACAGCCCTCGACGCATCTCTTCAGAACTGGCTGAACAACCTCAAGCACGACAGCGAAAACCGCTCCTGACCAGCCCGTCACGACGCCGGCCGGGCCGGACGTCTAAGCAGCACCACCCAGCAGGCCGGCGGAGCCCTCGGCCTCACCTCGGTCAAGGGCGGAGTCCTCGGCTTCGCCTCGGCCAACAGCTGCTTCCAGGCGCCTTCCTCGCACAGCCACAGCAATCGCCGCTGCCGCAGCCCTGGTTGCAGCTCTGAGCGCACCGTGCGGCCCGTCCCGGGCAAAGAGCATGACCGGCGAGATCCCCTGAACACCCACCCACATTCCGAGCCGCTCCCGAAGCCGAAAAGGACTCCTTCAACATGAACACCCCCACCAACCTCCCGCAGCCCCAGTCACCCGCGGACATCGACATCGACGGCAACGCCCCCGTGATCGTGCGGGTCTCCACCACCGTGAAGGCCCCGCTTTCCGTCGTCTGGGACGTCCACACGGACATCGCAGGATGGACCCGGTGGAACGCGAACGTCGACCGGGTCGAGTTCACCGGCCCGCTCGCCCCCGGTGCGAGCATCCGCTGGCTGACCCACGGCCTCGACATCACTTCCACGCTCCTCCAGGTCGTGCCCGGCGCACGCATCGTCTGGGGCGGCCCCGCGAACGGCATCGACGGTGTCCACGTCTGGTCCTTCGAGGAGCACGACGGCGTGGTGACTCTCAGCACCGAGGAGTCCTGGAGCGGCGCCCCGGTAGAGGCCCAGCCGGTCCAGCTCAAGCAGGCCCTGGAGCAGTCCCTGACCGACTGGCTGAGCCGGCTCAAGTCCGAGGCCGAGAGCCGATAGCAGGCCGGTGGAACCACCGACGTCCCGCACAGTCCGATGCGGGCCAGTCCCGCCGGGCCGACCGGCCCGGAGGCCCCGCCAGGCCCGAAGCTTCCGCACGGTCCCGTCAGCGCCAGCCGTGTCGCCCGGACGCAGCCGTTCCCCCGCGACCAGATCGAGGTCGGGAGGGGACGGCGTCGGCGTCGGCGTAGTCGTAGTCGTCCCGATCCTCGGCGTTGTACCCGCCGCCGGCGAAGCGGCAACGGCAACGAGGTTCAGGGGAACCACGGTCGATCAGGACCCGATCCAGCCCATCCCCTGCGGCTCCAGCACAAGCTCCGAGCCTGGCGCATGAACGGCGGCGGGCGATGCTGCGGCGTTCCGCCGGCACGGGCCGGGTCGCCGTGGTGGGGGTCGGGTGACGGCGATCACCGTACTGCGGCTAGCGAACAGCCCCGGCCTGTCACGTGCCCACACCATCCCGGCCGATCCAACCTCCATGCGTCCTCGCGCTCCCTTTTCTGAGCAACGGTTACCCATCCAGGATGGTCGTCCACCCCCAAGAATCAGGAGGACAGCCAGTCGGTCAACAGGAGGAAGCTCATGACTCAGAACAACCAGGCCGTCGTCCGCCGCGGACAGGGTGTACAGCACAACCAGGCCGTCGTGCGCCGCGTCCTGAACCCGAACCACAACCAGGCGCGGTCGCCCGCTGATCGGACAGGCGAGCGGGAGGAGACGCCCCGTGGGGGGCGACGGACTCCACCGTCATCATGTGACCGGTCGCACCGCCCTCCGAACTGTCCAGGTACTTCACGGCGATGACGGATCCCGCGTGGAGGTCCCGGACCCGCTGCGCGGAGGGCCGGTTGATGTGGTCGCTCATGTCCTCCAGCGCACCGCCGACGGAGGTGTCGGGGAAGGCTTCGTAGTACTGCTCTGAGGAAGGGCTGCGGAAGCCGATCCCAGAGGTGAACCACGTGTCCGTGGCCCACGCGTAGGCGTGCCTGATGATCTCGTTCTCGGCTGCCACCGGAGGAGCGCCGTCCTCGATTCCGGCTGCCTGTGCCGTGGTCGGCACGACCGCCAGGATTGCTAACGCCGACGCTGCGCACAGCGCGACCATGAGTCTCTTCGTCTGGTTACTCTTCCTTACTGTCGTTCCGCTCTGTGGTTTTCTGCGGAGCTGTTCCTGTGAGCGGCGTGAACCGGCTACGCCGGCACAGGGCGCTCGTACGGCCTATTCGCGCGCGGCTTCTGATGAACCGGCGACTTCTCATAATGGCGCTCTCGGCACTGGAGTCGGAGGTCGAGGAGATGAATTCAAACGTGAGGTCGGTGAGCGGGCGTGAGTAATCTCTGCCTATCTGGGCTGCTGCGGGCCTCATTGATTTTACGGCTCGCCCTTGTAGGCTCCGACGGCCTGTAGTGATGCGTGTTGTCAGCCAGAGTTCGCCGCCTCACGGCCTGGCCTCAGCTTCGCCCTTCAGCCTGCCGAGGCCGCGAGGTCGGTCAGCCGCCGCAGGAGGTTCTCCACCGCGTCGAGGAGTGGGTCGCCGTCGGTGCCGGTGGGGCGGATGAGGGCGACCTCGACGTCCGGGAGGGCGGGCAGCACGTCGGTCGCCGTGCCCGGTTCCACGTTTGCCGGGAGCAGTGCGGTGGCACCCAGACCGGCGCGCACGGCGGCCTGTACCGCGCCCAGGGCGGTGCTCTCGAAGGCGACGTCCCATCGGCGCCCCGCGGTCTCCAGGGCGTCGAGCAGAGGAGCCCTCCAGCGGCAGGGCTGAGAGAAGAGCACGAGCGGCAGCGGGTCCTGGGCCGCATCGAAATCTCGCGCAGCCGACGACATGTTATGCCCCCTCTGTTGACGCGGCGGGTGCCGCTGATTTCGGCCCGGCGGTAGCGTCGGGGTATGCACTATTTTCACGTCGATGTCTTCAGCGGAACGCCTTTCAGTGGAAACAGTCTTGCTGTCTTTCCCGGCGCGGCAGATTTGAACGGCTCCCAAATGCAGCGGATCACCGAGGAAATGCGTCACTTCGAATCCATCTTTCTGGATCAGAAGGGCGACGCGGGTGACGCATGGCGGGCGCGGGTCTTCGACCTGAGTGAGGAGCTGGACTTCGCCGGGCATCCCGTCATCGGGGCCGCGAGCGTCCTGCACGCTCTGGACGGCGGCGACGCCGGCCGGACATGGTCGCTCGAGCTGAAGGCACGGACGGTGGAGGTTGTCACCGTGCGCCGTGGTCCCGGGCGGTACGCGAGCGTCCTCGACCAGGGCCCTCCGCAGTTCCTCGGCCGACCTGAGCTGAACCGCCTGGCTTCCTGGTTCTCTCTGGACGAGGAGGACCTCGAGACCGGCCTGCGTCCCGAGATCGTCTCGACGGGGCTGCGGTACCTGATCGTTCCCGTACGGGCGGGCGCGTTGGCGCGGGCCAGGATCACGTCCGACATCGGCCAACCGCTGGCTCAGGCCGGAGCGCAGTTCGCCTATCTCCTGGACTCCGAGGCCCTGGAAGGGCGGCACTGGAACAACGACGGTGTCGTCGAGGACGTGGCCACCGGCAGTGCCGCCGGATGTGTGGCCGCCTACCTCCGGCGTCACGGACGGCTCGAGGACGGCGAACAGCAGGCGCTGCGGCAGGGGCAGTTCTGTGGCCGCCCCAGCGAGATGACGATCAGCGCCCACGGCCGCCCGGAGGACATCACGTCGGTACGGGTCGGCGGAGAGGTAGCCGTGGTCGCCCGCGGACGCCTTGAAGGGCTGCCGCAGTGACGGGCCGGCCCGCCTACTTCGGCCCGGAGGAGATTCGCGCCGCGGTCGGATACCCGGACGTCCTGGAGCCCGTCGCCGCCGCCCTGCGCGGCTACAGCCGAGGGCTCGGCGATTCACCGGCCGCCGTCTTCGCGCCCGCGGGCCTGGAAGGTGAAATCCTGGGGCCCTATGTGTCCTTCGCCCCGTCGATCGTTTGATCGGCGGGGCAAGGTCGTGCGAAGTGGCTGGTGCGGGCCGACGCCGCCTGCACTCAGGACTTGCGGGCCAGCCCCGCGGCGATGAGGTGTTCCCAGACGGTGAGTTCCCTTTCGGCGCCATCGTTCCACGGCCTACCGACCGCCTCAGGGCGCCACAGGGAGGCGGGGACGACTCCGGGGTCGAGGATCTCCAGACCGTCCAGCAGCGACGCGATCTGCTCGTCGGTGCGCCAGCGGCCACGGCCGAATGTCCGCTGGAGGACCTTCTCCGCCTCGGCCGTCTCCGGGTTGTTGCCGGAACGGAAGTGGCTGACGAAGAAGTAGCTTCCGGAGGGCACACGGTCGCGCCAGTAGCGGACGAGCCCGGCCGGGTCCTCGTCGTCGTTGACGTGATGAAGGATGGCACTGAACACGACGGCCACGGGCCGTTCGAAGTCGATCATTTCCCGGGTTTCCGGGTGGTTGTACACGGCTTCGGGGTCGCGGACATCGGCCTCGACGACGCGGGTCCGGTCGTTCTCCTCCAGCAGGGCACGTCCGTGGACGAGCACCTGGGGGTCGTTGTCCACGTACACCACGCGGGCCTCCGGGGTGTGCCGTTGAGCGACCTGATGAACGTTGTCGGCGGTAGGCAGACCACTGCCCAGGTCGATGAACTGGGACACGTCGGCGGTCGTCGCGATCTCCGCGATCGCCCGGGTCAGCACCGAGCGGTTGGCGAAGGCGATCGCCACCGAGCCGGGAAGATCGCGTTTGAATACGTCGCCGATCTCCCTGTCCACGGCGTAGTTGTCCTTGCCGCCCAGCAGGTAGTCGTAAACACGCGCGATGCTGGGCCTGGTGGAGTCGATCGAGGTGCCTTCGCTCGTCATGGCGACCATCCTCCCTTGCGAGGGAACCCGCTGCCCGACACTTTGGACCATCGAACGGGCAAGTCTCACTTCGACGTTCAGCCGGTCTTCGGAGGACGAGTTGATACAGAGGCCCCGTCACCAGGAGTGTCGAGGCGGCCGCCCCTTACGACCAGCGCAGGGTGACGTGCGAGATGCGACGACGGCCACGACGCCGACCGGGGGCATACAGCTGTCCTGCGGGCGGCGCAGCGCCACGCCTGGTGGCGCTGCATCAGGTAAGCGGATGGGGCGCGGTGCGGGGTTCGCATGACGATCATGGGTAGCCGACGCAACCGATCGCAGGTCGTGCGCGCAGTCGGAGACCCCAGGTGCGCAATTCGTTACGCGGCCCGGCGGGCCCTACTCGGGGCGGCGTGCGGTGGTGAACCGGCGCTGGTAGGCGGCAGGGCTGATGGACATCTCGCGCGCGAAGACTCGGCGAAGACTCTCGTAGCTCGGGAAGCCGGCCAAGGACGCCGCCTGCGTCGCGGTGTGTCCCCGGTCGAGCAGCGACTTCGCAAGGTCGAACCGGATCGACTCGACGTACCGGGCCGGCGTGGTGCCCAGCTCCTCCCGGAACAGCCTCGTGAGGTGCCGCGTACTGACGTTGAGACGCGTAGCCAGTTCGGCGAGGGAGTAGTTGCCGGCGGGATCCGCCGTGACCAGATCGACGACCCTGCGCAGGGCGGGCGACCGGGGCGGCGGCCCCTGCAGGGACGCGGAGAACTGTGACTGACCGCCCGGCCGTTGCAGGTAGACCACCAGAGAGCGGGCCACCTCCCGGCTGATGTCGGGCCCGTGATCCTCCTCGACGAGGGCCAGTGCGAGGTCGATGCCTGCGGTGACGCCCGCGGAGGTGTACACAGTGCCGTCGCGCACGTAGATGGCGTCGGGTTCGACACGGGTCTTCGGGTGCCGGGCCGCGAGTTCGCCCGCGATCTTCCAGTGGGTGGTCGCCCGTTTGCCGTCCAGAAGTCCGGCCGCGCCGAGGACGAAGGCACCGGAGCACACGGAGGCGACCCGACCGGAGCGGGCTGCCAGATCCCTGGCGGCTTCGACCAGATCGCGTGTGACAGGGGATCTGGGATAGACGTCTCCGCCCGGCATCAGGAACGTGTCGGGGTCCGGCTGCGTGGCGGCACTGCCGTCGACGGCGATCCGCATCCCGATCGAGGAGGCGACGTCGGCACCCGTCGTCGACACCAGGGCGATCCGGTAGTCCGCACCGAGCAGATTCGCTTCCCCGAACACTTCGGCGGGGCCGACGACGTCGAGCAGTTTGACCCCGTCGTAGACGAGGATCGCTACCCGATGCGTGTCGGCGCTCACGGACCCATCCTGAGATGACTGGATTCGAGTGGTTCATGGCCGGACCGAGGCGGCGTCGGGGGCCGCATGGTCGGCATCGTGGGGTACGGACGCACGTTCCACTCGCAGCACATCGCCCCGGAAAGCACGGACACCATGACCGACATCATCGCAGGGGTGGAAATCCCCGAGACCTCGGCTGTCGCGGAGGCCACGGAGTTTCTTCGGGAGAAAACGAACTCCTTGATCTTCCACCACTCCCGGCGTGTATTTCTCTTCGGTTCCCTCCACGCGCGTGAGCTGGACCTCCAGCCCGATCCCGAGTTGCTCTACATCTCGGCGATGTTCCATGACGCGGGCCTTTTGATCCCGTTCTCGGAAACGCAGCAGCGTTTCGAACTGGACGGCGCCGACCACGCTCGGAAATTCCTGCGTGACCGCGGGTTCTCCCAGAGCGCCGCCGAGGTGGTCTGGACGGCGATCGCCCTGCACACGACGCCGGGGCTTCCCGCCCGGATGGGCCCCGAGACGGCTGCCACGAACTACGGCGTGCTGACCGACGCGATCGGCTGGGGGCTGGACAGGCTGGAAGGCGACCAGGTGGACCAGATCGTCGCCACTCATCCGCGTGGTGAGTTCAAGAAGGAGTTCCTGCAGGCATTCGTCGACGGCCTCAAAGGCCGCCCGGAGACCACGTACGGGACCATCAATGCGGACGTCCTGGAACACTTCGTTCCCGGATTCCGCCGTACGTCCATGGTCGAGCGCATCATCGATGCTCCCTGGCCGCGGTGACCGCCAGCAGCCAGGACCGAGCCGATACATTCGCGGCACTCCCGCTGCATTCCCGGTGCATTCCATTCCCGTCGCACGCTTCGTCGTCTGCGCCGTGACTGTGGCGGTCGGGGGTGCGACTGTCACACGTCGCTCCCCCACCCGGGGCGACGGCTCCCCAACGGAGATCGATTGGCGCGTACAGGCCCTGTAACGCTCAACCCGCACCACGACACGAAAGGAATGCTCGTGCGAGCCATCACTGTCCGGAATCGCGAAGCCGGGGTCACGGGGCTGGCCCCGGAGGACCTTCCCCATCCCCACGCCGCCGAGAACGACGTCATCGTGCGGGTGCACGCCGCGGGCTTCACCCGGGGAGAGCTCGACTGGCCCGCGACCTGGACCGACCGCGCCGGCCGCGACCGCACCCCGAGCGTGCCCGGCCACGAGGTCTCGGGGGTGGTGACGGACCTCGGCTACGGAACGACCGGCCTCACCGTCGGCCAGAGGGTCTTCGGGCTGACCGACTGGACCCGCAACGGCTCGCTCGCCGAGTACGTCGCCGTGGAAGCCCGCAACCTCGCACCGCTCCCCGCAGACATCGAGCACACGGTGGCAGCCGCACTGCCGATCTCGGGACTGACCGCGTGGCAGGGCCTGTTCGACCACGCCCGTCTCGTCACCGGCCAGACCGTCCTGATCCACGGCGCCGCCGGCGGTGTCGGCTCGGTCGCCGTCCAACTCGCCCGCGAAGCGGGAGCCCGCGTGGTCGGCACGGGCCGCGCCGCCGACCGGGACACCGTGCTCGACCTGGGCGCGCATGCGTTCCTCAACCTGGAGACCGACCGGTTGGAGGACGCCGGGCAGGCCGACGTCGTGTTCGACGTGATCGGCGGCGACATCCTCGACCGCTCGGCTTCGCTCGTGCGGGCTGGCGGCACGCTCGTCACCATCTCCCACCCGCCCACCGTGCGGCCCGACGACGGGCGGGCCCTCTTCTTCGTCGTGGAACCGGACCGCGCACGCCTCACCGACCTCGCCCGGCGACTGCGGGACGGTCGGCTCCGGGTGCGGGTCGGCGCGGTTCGGCCGCTGGCCGAGGCGGCCGCCGCGTTCGCCCCACGACAGCGCGTCCCCGGCCGCACCATCATCCGGATCGCTGAGGACTGAGGGGAGACGGGGAGACGGACTGATCCAAGCGGCCTTGGTGACCTTTGCTGCTGATCCTCGGATGAGGGTTCGTTGGCGGGTCAGCGGTTGCGGACTTGATCGGCCCGCTCGGAGATGGTGTGGGCGATGCCTCGTCGACGCCGGATCGATGTACGGCTGTCCCGGACCTCACCGGCGTCCCGCGTGGCTTCCCCCGGCGCGGCGTCGACTGAACCTCCGGAGCGGGCCTTGCGTATCAATTCCAGAGGGACAGTTCAGACCACGGGACGGAAGGAGAGCACCGTGCCCACACCGCCCGCGTCCGACTCACCGGACGAGCACCCCGCGCTGGAGCCCATCCGCGTGCTGCGCCCGCGCCGCACCGACGCGCTGGCCCAACTGCTCGAAGAGATACGCCAGGACAAGGACTACCGCAGCCACGAGACCGTGGACGCGCCCGCCCCACACACTCGGACCGACGGCGAGACAGAGGAACTCCCGCCTGTCCCCGGCGGCAAGACGGAGGAACTCCCCGCACCCGACGGCGAGGCCCGCCCGCCGCGTCCCGTAGGCCGCCCGCGCCTCGGGCCCGGACAGCGCCGGGCGGCCGTGGTGATCGCGGTCGTCGCGGCGGCCGTCGTCGGCTTCGGCTGCTCCCTCCTGATCCCCAGCCGTAGCGACGCCACCCCGGCCGCACCCCCGGCGAGCGCGTCGGCCGCCCCGACATCGGCCGCCCCGGGCTCGGTCGGGGCCGCCGACGCGCTGACCAACCCCGGCTTCGAGTCGGGCAGCCTCTCGCCGTGGAGCTGCACCGGCAACCCGGGCTCGATCGTCAACTCCCCCGTCCAGGCGGGCTCCAAGGCCCTTCAGGGGAAGGTGAGTTCGAGCGACACCGCGCAGTGCAACCAGACCGTCGTGGTACGGCCGAACACCACCTACTCACTCAGCGGCTGGGTCCGCGGCGCCTATGTGTACCTGGGCGTGAACGGCGGTGCCTCCACCTGGACCAATTCCCCCTCCGGATACAGCCCACTGACCGTCTCCTTCACCACCGGCGCCTCCCAGACCAGCGCGACGATCTACGTGCACGGCTGGTACGCACAGGGCAGGTACTACGCCGACGACATCACCCTGGACGGGCCCGGTGCCGGTCGCGGTGGCGGTGGCGGTGGCGGTGGCGGTGGCTCCTAGGGCGTATCCGATGGGTCTGCCGTCCGTGACCTGCGCGCATCTAGGCTGTCACGCGTGCAGAACGCGCTGTGTGCCCGTCCACGTGGACCAAGCACCCCGCCGACCCGATCGTGAGCAGCACAGACTGCGACGAGTACGCCCCCGCGTCCACCCACGAGAGCCGCGGATTCCCCGGCGGCGTCAACCAGGTGACCGACGGCAACAAGTGCGCCCAGCTGTACACGGACTGGGCGTTCAACGGCGTCGGTGACGGGTCGACGTCGTTCGGCCTGTTCGCTGACACCCGCACGGCGACCAACGGCCCCACCGGCACCGAACGCTGCGGACGGGCGGCGATCGACTCCGCGCAGAACCAGGGCGCGTTCAGCAAGCTCCAGCCCAGCATGTGGCGGCTGCTGGACGATGACGGGTTCTTCGTCGACACCCTCGGCTTCAACCACTGCTCGGGGACGGCGACGACCTGCATCTGGCGTAAGGTCTAGCACCGCCTAGCCCTCGGACAGGGCAAAAGAAGGGGGGTGGACAGGTCATCACCTGTTCACCCCCCTTCCGCGTTCCCGTACGTCAGCCGGTGAACCGCTCCCACAGGGCAGCCTCATCCGCGGCGAGCGGCGGCCCCCACACCAGCCTGCCGCCGATCAGCCCCGGCAGGTAGCCGGTGGCCAGCTGCGGATTCTCCAGCTTGTCGGCCGTCTCCTCCAGCAGCATGCTCAACGTCTGGTCCACGACAGTGCGCACGGTCGTGTCGTCCCAGTGCCCGACCTTGCCCGTCTCGGCGTCGATGAACAGGCCAACGCTGGTGTCGGTCACCGACCATGAGCAGAACGGAATCCATGACGGCTTCCATACCATCGCCTCTTCAGCGCCCCACCCGATGCCTAGCTCCCGCTGGTTTTCCCTATGCCACCGGTAGGACGTGGCCACCGTGCCCAGCGGCATCAACGCCCAGCCGTAGTCGGGCATCACACCCGCCCCCGGGGTGTCCTTGCCTCCCGCGCACAGCAGCCACAACGCCTGCAGCTCCACGGGGACACGTACCCCAAGTGCCTGCTCCAGCGCGGCGATCTCGTACGTGGACGCGCCGGGCAGCAGCGCCGCATGGGTGGCGGGCGCGTGCTGCTCAAGCCAGCTGGTGATCCGCCGCCATGCCTCGGTCACCTGTCGCGTGGCGATCTGCTGCAGGCGAGGATCCTGCACGGCCGCGGGGACCTGCTCGTCGCCGGCGTCGGGGAGTGGCCCGGTCGCCTCGATGTCTCGGATCTCGATCCGGTCCACGTCCAGCAGGGGCGGACCGTAGGCGTAGCGCACGATCAGGGGTGGACACGCATCGAAGGTGTCGCTGTCGATCGTCGCCGCGTACATGCCGAGCCTGCCGGCGCGCTCGCCCAGGCGTGGATCGTCGGCCAGCTGCCGGGCCAAGGTCTTGACCGCGTACAGCACACCGTCGCCAAGCTCGGTGCAGCGAGCGCGTATGTGGTCGGGCAGGTCAACATTGACGGTCACTGGGAAGTACGCTCCTCGCGTAGGGCACAGGCGTACCGCTGGTTGCGTTCGGCCGTTTCCGCCAGGGTGGGTTGCTGTGCCTCGCCGGTGATGAGCTCGAGGAGGTATTCCTGGAGGGACTCGCCGGTCTGCGGGGCGCGCACCTTGAGACGGGTCATGGTTTCATCCGGAATGTTACGGATCGTAATGGACGACATGATTACGTTCTGCGGCAGTACAAGAGTTTGAAACTACAGCCACGCTTGCCCGCGTACGGAAACACGAAATCGGCTCCGTCGTCTCCGGTACCGCCGACTGTGCGTGCCTCTGAGCAGCCGTCACGGCGGCACAACTCAGCGACCACTTCCTCGAACTGAGTTCCGGACAGTGTGTCGTTCACAGCCAGCGTCCGCTGTCCCGCTGCGATCTGCTCCTGCCGTCTCCACGTGGCGTCCTTGCTGCGCAGCAGCCTGTCGGTGCGCCATAGCTGCCACGCCATCCAGCCGACGCCCGCGGCGGCAAGGACTGAGCCGATGTACAGCCAGATCATGGGACGCAGCAGGATCAGTGGGGCGAGCGCGCCTGCTGCCGTCTTGTACCGGGCGGTGCGGAGTCTGCGGGCAGTTCTGCTGTTGCGTTTGGCAGCAGGTCACGCTCCTCATTGCGGCCGACGACTGAACCAACTGCGCGTGGCGGCCGTCCTGATGCTGCTGCCCTCAAGTCCGGCCCGTACGGCAGCCTTCAGCTCGGCAGGCCCCACGTATCGATCGCTGCGCGCCGCAGTGTCCATGCCGCTCACCCCCTACCTCTCCGTACCGCGTTCGTCCTGGTCTTCCTCCGCGTCGCAGCCGGTGCCGTGGGACTCGTCGTGTATTCGTTTGGGAAGCGGGGGGAGCCGGCAATGCCGTGGCGATGTGAGGGGCGGGGTTGGCAGGATTGAGGTGATGCCCACTGAACTCCCCTCCCTCGACCTTTCCGACTTCCGTTCCTTCGACCACCGTTCGGCCGCTCGCGACGCTCTTCGCGGGCTTGCGGTCGGTGACGCCTTCGGTGCCCAGTTCTTCGTACCCGACAATCTCCCCTGTCTCCGGGAGCGCCGGTTGCCGCCCGCCGACTGGCCGTGGACGGACGACACCGAGATGGCCTGCTCGGTCTTCGGCGTACTGCGCAGCCGCGGCGCCGTGGACCAGTACGACCTGGCGCAGGGCTTCGCCCGCAGGCACGACTTCGACCGCGGCTACGGTCCCGCGATGAACAGGCTGCTGCGCCTGGTCCGCGAAGGCGGACGGTGGACGGAGCTGGCCGCCGGGCTCTTCGACGGCCAGGGGTCGTGGGGCAACGGGGCCGCGATGCGTGTCGCGCCCCTGGGAGCCTGGTTTGCCGTGGATCCGGCCGAGGCGGCTGCCCAGGCCGGGCGGTCGGCTCGGGTGACGCACACCCATCCGGAGGCGGTGGCCGGGGCCGTAGCGGTCGCGGTGGCGGCCGCGTACGCGGCTCGCGGCACCGTACGGCCGCTCACCGGAGCCCAGTTGCTTGCCGCGGTGGAGGAACTGACCCCGCGGGGACGGGTTCGCTCGGGCGTGGCCGAGGCACGCCGGTTGCTGGGACAACCGCACGCCGAGTACGCGGCGCACCGGTTGGGCAACGGGCGGCAGGTGAGCGCGGTGGACACCGTGCCGTTCGCCCTGTGGTGCGCGGCCCGCCATCTGGAGGACTTCGAGGAGGCGCTGTGGGCGTGCGCGTCGGTCGGCGGGGACGTGGACACCACCTGTGCGATCGTCGGCGGGATCGTCGCCTCGCGGGTCGGCACGGCGGGCATCCCCGCCACGTGGCGGGCCGCTTGCGAGGCGCTCCCCGAGTGGGTGGCGGAGGACGTTCTCGGTGAGGACCTCGGTCGCGCCGGGCTCGGCCACGACGTGACGCCGCTGCATCGCCCCGCACCCGTTCCGGTCCCGGACCTGGAGTGGACCGCTGGGCAGTGGCAGCGGATCCGGCACGGCATCCGGTCGCAGAGCATGGACGAGAAGTGGGACGTGTACCTGGAGGGCAATCAGCTCACTCTGCACCGCAGTTGGACCGGTCACGGCATCTACCGGCTGACCGTGGCGGAGGGGCCGGTCGGCGCGCGGCCGGTGGCCGCGCAGGTCGAATCGGACCCGGCGCGCTACCGCCGCCGAGGCGACGAGACGGAGAGCGCCTTCCTGGAACTCTTCCTGCGCAGCTGGTACATGGACGACACCCGGCCCGAACTATGGCAGCGGTACCAGGAGTTGGTTCGGGCGGAGCCCATGTCCGAACCCGCGCCCGACGAACGGCCCCAGACGCCGCCTGCGCCGTAGCGTCCAACGCCTGCGCGCGAGCGCCTTGCTCAGGCGAGGAACTCCTCCCCTACCAGCACGTACGAGCGGTGAAGGACTGTGGTGAGAAATCCGCACTGCGGCGCGGACGATAGGTCGACCGGCGAAGGGCGCTCATGGCAGAGCTTGTGCGGCAGCAGGATGTGAATGCTGACGTGGGCTTTCACGCCTTCGGGTTGCAGGAGTCCGATGACGGGGACCTGCCGGTTCCCTTCCCGGACGACTTCAACCGGCATGTGTTTGTCAGCACTCACCCAGGGCGCGTGGATATCACCAGCGGTGGCCATACCCACACCGCCGCGGTCCGCGTCGAGGTGTGGGACGGGCCACCGCCTCAGCACAACCGTGCCGACTGGGACGAGATGGCCGAAGCCGAATTCACGTCGACCAGTGGTCAGGTAGCCGTGTGGTCCATGTATACGGGCCGGACGGAGGACCTGATCACGCTGGCGGACTCCGGCGGTTCCTGGCACGTCCGTGTCCACTGTGCGGGCCGGGCCGAGGCCGCGGCCCTGTCGGAGGGCGAAGGCACTGGCTACGGCGTGGAGCGCTACCTCGTGCAGTTCTGGCCCGCCAAATCCTGAGCCGGCTACGGCGGGAGTGGCCGGTGATCAGCTTCGCGGAGAAGTCGAACTTTCTTGCCTTTGCGTCGTAGTCATGATCCGCAGCCCTTCATCTGTGCTCGCAAAGGGGTTCGGCATCGGCAACGGCCGTCCACCCGTCGAGGTGCATGTGGGCAGTTGCCACGCCGCGGGTAAACGGCGGCGCCCTGTCCCACGCGACGAAGCACGCCGGCTCCTCACTGCGGGCGAGGCTACGTCGTCGCAACACGGCAGCGCCGACCTGGCGATAGGGCGGTATCGGCCCGGTCCTTCGGCCGCGCGTCACCTTGAGATGCGGGCTTCGATGCCATCGAGCAGGAAGTCGAGGCCGATCCGGAAGGTGTGGTCGGCGTCCAGGTGGGCGGCATCGCGCACCACCGTGGCCAGCGCGGGGAATCGGCCGGTGGCGAAGGTCCGCTCCAGATAGGGCCCGAGCGAGGCCTGCCAACGCTTCTCGTCCATCCCGGTGGCCCGCTCGGCACGTCGCTCGGCGATCTCCCGACGCACCGCGCCGATCACATACGCGTTGACTGCAGCGACCACCGGCATGATGGCGTCCACGTCGACGCCGTCCAGTGCGGCCACCACGGCCTCCCCGCTGGCCAGCGCCTGCGGTCCGAGCTGGGGTCGGCCACCCAGTAGATCGGCAAGCCATTCGTGCTCGTGAGCGGCATGCCGAGTGGCTCCGGCCAGAGACAGCAGCACCTCCCGCCAGCCGTCTCCGACCGGCCGGATCTCGGCGTGGACCGCGTCGACCATCAGGTCGAGCAACTCCTCCTTGCTGGCGATGTAGCCGTACAGCCGCATCGGACGGACATCCAGCGCGGTGGCCACCTTGCGCAGCGACACCGCGTCCAGGCCGTCCGCGTCAGCCAATTGGATCGCCGCCCGCACAATCCGCTCCCGGCTCAACGGGGCCGGCACGGGTCGATTCGGTGGCTCAGGCCTCTCCCACACCAACATGCCGCTAACAATACATCGCATCGGGCGATACAGTGTATCGGTCAATACGATGTATCGGCTGGATCGAAGGAGAGGCAACCATGACCATCGCCATCGTCGGAGCCGGCCTCGGCGGCCTGGCTCTCGCCCGTGTGCTGCACGTGAACGGCATCGACGCCGTCGTGTACGAACGCGAACCGTCACGCCGTGCGCGCGGTCAGGGCGGCATGCTCGACATCCACTCCGGCCAGCGGGCGCTGCGCGAGGCCGGTCTGATCGACCAGTTCCACGCGATTGCCCGTGGTGAAGGCCAGGACATGCGCCTTCTCGAGCCGGACGGCACCCTGCTGCTCCAGGAGGACACACCCGACGACGCCCCGCTCGATCGACCCGAGGTCGACCGCGCCGATCTGCGCAGTCTGCTGCTGGATTCGCTCCCCGAAGACGTGGTGCGCTGGGGGCACGCGTTCACATCCGCCGACAACGGCACGCTGCACTTCGCCGACGGCAGCAGTGCGACGTATGACCTCCTGGTCGGCGCGGACGGCGCGCAGTCCCGGGTCCGCTCGCTGCTCACCGACGCCCGCCCGGCGCACATCGGCCAGAACGTCGTCGAGATCGGCATTCCCGACATCGACCGCACGCACCCCGACCTCGCGGCGATGGTCGGGCGCGGCAACTACTGGGTGCTCGGCAATGGACTGTCCCTGGCGGCGCAGCGCAACGGCGACGGCCGCGTTCGCATCGGCCTCAGCTTCTACAACACCGCCGAGGACTGGTTCACTACCAGCGGGATCCCGTTCGACGACCCGGCCGCCGCCCGGGCGCGGCTGATCGACCTCCCCGGCTGGGACTCACGGTTCACCGCGCTGATCGCGGCCTGCGACGATACGGTCGTGCCGCGGTCGATCACCACACTCCCGGTCGGCCTGACCTGGCCGTCGACGCCAGGCGTCACGCTGGTCGGCGATGCCGCGCACCTGATGCCGCCGGTGGGAGAGGGCGCCAACATGGCGCTGCTCGACGGCGCCCTGCTCGGTCTCGCGCTGGCCGCGCACCCGGACGACTTTCCCGCTGCCGTCGAAGAATACGAACGCGAGATGTTCGAACGCACCAGCGCTGCCGCCCGGATGTCCGCGGACATCCAGGAATTGCTGACGTCGCCGAACGCCGCCCAGAAGATGCTCGCATTCTTCCAACCTCGCTGAGTGCCGCCGAATACGACCAGGCAGCCGGCCGCCCAGCCCACGCGATCACGGCCTCCAGCTGGATGGAAGACCTCAGCGTCGGCTGACGCGCGGCCCAGCAGGTGCGTGAGTGGGACCTGGGCCTGCGTGAGCGGGTCCAGGCGCCGAGCTGGATGCCGGACAGCGAGGGGAAGCCGTCACAGAATGGCTGACCGGGAGAGGACTGCCGTCCGGGGTGTCCGTCCCGGAGACCTTGCGCGAGCGCCGCCGGCCGCCTTCCGGCGGCGCCTTCTCGACGCTGTCGTTGCTGTTCCAGCGTCAGATGTACGCAGTACTCGAATGGGCTGGCGCCTGGCTGTCAGTGGCCGGTCCCGCAGATGCCGGGAGTGCCGGCGCCACCCGTCCGCGACAGGTCAGCCGGCGACCGACCGGGCCGGACTGCCGCACCGCGCGGGGGATGATGGGGATGGAATGACGGAACGCGAGGTCAGGAGCTTCCATGACGAAGCGGGTTCACCAACCCCGTGAGGACGCGGAGTTCGATTTCATCCTCGGGATGAGCGGAGTCCCGGTCCTCGCGTACTTCACCGGGACATGGCCCAAGGCGATCGAGCCCTGCCGGGTGATGGACCTCGTCGTGGGTGGCATCGCCGACGAGTACGCGGGCCGCCTGACGGCCGTCCGCACCGACATCACGCGTTGTCCGGCCGCAACCGAGCGATACGGGATCACCGGAGCCCCCTCCTACGTCCTACTGAAGGAGGGGGAGGCGGTGGCGCACGGCACTGGGCCCATGACCATCACCGAGGTACGGAAGTTCCTGGACGGCCACCTCTGAGCAGCCCCCGTGGCACTGCGGCCGCGACGTCCGTACAGCGACGTGTGAGGCGCTGCCAGCAGGCTCTCCATGAGGGCCTGGTAGCGCCTGAGACTCTCGGCCCAGCCGGGGACGACGAGGTACTGGACCGTGGTGAATCAGGGCCGGAGGCACCTGGCCATCAGCAAATGGGATCACCGGCTGGCCGTACGGGCAGACGGCCGGGCGGGCAGACGAGCTGACGGGGCTGACGGGGCTGACGGGGCTGACGGGGCTGACGGGGCTGACGGGAAGAACCCGAGCGACCACGCGGGCGTAGCGCTGCTGCGGAGACGATCGCCGACCGCGTCGGCCTGGCCACGGCGCTGAGTGCAGCGTTACCGACGGACACGGGACCGGGTTGGCGGGGCCGACGTGTGCCTGTACTCGGCCGCCCCCAGCTGGTCCGGACCCGGCGGCCATCACGGGGGCCGCCTTCCGGTCCCGGACTGTGGCCAGGATGATGTCGGGCACCCCCGGCGACCGCAGCCGGCAGTGTGTCGCCGGCGTCCGCGAGAAAGCTCTTCTGCCCCGCCCGCACACGAAGTCCCCGTAGCCGCACACACCATGACGGTCGATCACATGTGCGACCGCGTGAGAACCTACTCCGCGCGGACTTGTCGCCGCGGAAGACGGCGAACACCTCCGCACCCTGACCTGTGCCCGGCACGGCGTGCGCTGTCCCCGCGGTCGAACACCGCTTACCGATGAACCCGAACCGAATCGAATCCCCGGGGGCCTGATGAACTCCATACTCCGTAGAGCGGCGAACCTCGCCGTCGTCGCAGGCGCGGTCGCGGCCGCCTCAATGGCCGGTGCCCCGCCGCGAACGCGGAGCCGGTCCAGCACGGCTGCGCGTACCCGTACGTCTGCTTGTACGTGGACCGGGCCGCCGTCACAGCCGGCCACCCCGCCGCCAAGTTCCAGGTCATCACCAGCGGATTCCAGGACGTCACGTCCCGTGAGGGCTACATCATCCTCAACACCCGCAACGACGACGTGGCTCACCTGCGCAGCAACGCGGGCACGCTCTGCGTCGGGCCGAACACGACCACCGTGATGAGCTCCGGCCTCACCGTCAACGGCGTGAAGATCTCCAGCAGCGCGACCTGCTGACCCCACGGCGGGCGCGCCGCCTGCGCGCCCGCCCACTCCGCACACGACCGACCCGCGCGGATGCGCTCCGGCCGGTACCGCCCCCTGACGATGACGGGCGGCCGGCGCGGCGTAGAGCCTCCGGGACCGTCCCTCAGTTCGCGCCGTCCGGTCGATGCGCCTTCCCGGCCGGTCGGACGGGCGGATCAGCGCAGTCCGGCGAAGAGATCGTTCTCGGGTACGGCCGCGCCGGTGGCGTCCTGGACACGTACGAAGGTCTCCATGCCCATCAACTCGCCGAACCTCTCCTTGCCCATCTTGAGGAAGAAGATGTTCTCGCCCTGACTGGCGTGCGCGGCCAACGCGTCGAACTTCTGGCCGCTGAACGCGGTGGTGTCCACCCACGTGCTGATCTCATCGTCGGGGAGGCCGATCTTGGCCATCGCGGCGGCCTCGGCAGGATCCGGCTCCGGCATGTCCTCATGGAACTCGCGCATGATCTCGCCGAACCGCTTCATCATCGAGCGGGGCATCGTGGTCCAGTACACCTTCGGTGTCAGCCCGGTCATCTCCAGCGCCGCCATGGTGATGCGGTGGGCTTGGATGTGGTCGGGGTGGCCGTAGAAGCCGTTCTCGTCGTAGGTGACGACCACATCAGGTCGGTAGTGGCGCATGAGTTCCGCGAGTCGGGCCGCGCCTTCCTGCACGGGGGTCTGCCAGAAGGATCCGGGGGCGTCGTTGCTCGGCCAGCCCGTCATCCCGGAGTCGGCATAGTCCAGCATCTCCAGATCGCTGACCTTCAGGACGTCACAGCTCGCCTCAAGTTCTTGACGGCGCATCAAGGCGACCGCCGCCGGATCGTGTCCGGGATCGCCCGGCTTTGCACCCCCCGGTCCGTCACCGCAACCGCCGTCGGTACACGTCACGAGAACCGTGCGGATGCCTTCCGCCGCGTACTGCGCGAGGACCCCTCCGGTTCCGGTGGCCTCGTCGTCGGGGTGGGCGTGTACTGCCATGAGCGTCAAGGGCCGGTCAGTCATGAAACAGTCCTCCTGCAGAAATACGTCTGGGTCCAAAAAGTGCGGCGGGCGTACCGCAATCCTGGGCCCGGATCCTGGCGGGGCGGACGACCTTGCGGTCTCCGTGCCCCCGCCCGTGCGGAGCCGGTCCCTCGGTCGATACAACCGTGCCGACCGGACCGGCTGTTCCCGGCGCGGCCGCTTGGCTTTCCAGGCGTCGGCGTTCAACGCGAACGAGGTACAGGCTCGACCTGCATGTCTCGGCGCCACGTCGGATCCGACTTCCATCCGGCACCAGCCATGAGTTTCCGACACGAAGCCCGGCCTGCGGCACGGTGGGCCGACGCGTGGCGGCGAAGGGCGGTGGGCCTCCGGCCGGCCGGAGACGCGGCACCGCTTCCAGGAGGGGCCGTCGCCCTGGAAGCGGAACGCTTCCGACTCCGGCCCCCGTCACCCCCGGTCGGCGGCACATCCCGCCGTGGCTCCTAGGCCGCCACCGATGCCGCGTGACGCCAGAAACCCGAGAAGGTGATGCGGTCCTTGGGCAGGCCCAGTCGGTTGAGGTGCCTGCGCCCCTCCTGCGCGAGGGTCGACTCGCCTACGACGAAGGCGTACCCGGAGGCGTCGGCGGAGGTGAGCCGGTGGAGTTCGTGGAGTGCGGCGGTGCCGCCCACGGATCCGTCCCCGTCCCGCACGACCCAGGTGACGGTCACGCCGGGCGGCGCGTCCAGGGTTCGGCGGTCGGCGGCGGTGGGCACCTCCTGGATGAGACGGCCGACGGCGTCCCGGGGCAGTGAGCGCAGGATGCCGGTGGTGGCGGGCAGGCCGGTCTCGTCGGCGACGATCACGACCTCGGACGCGTCCGGCGGGCAGTCGAAGAGGATGCCCTGGTCGAGGACGGCCAGCGCGTCGCCGGGCCGGGCACGGCAGGCCCAGATGGCCGCGCCGCCCTCGATCTCACCGTCGGGTCCGCAGTGCACGACGAAGTCGATGTCCATCTCCGCCACCTCGGGACGGAAGTCGGCGACCGTGTAGTTGGCGCAGTGCGGCCGCTCGTCCTCGGGGATGGCCAGGTACGGCTCGGCATGGCCACGGCTGCCACGGCATCCCGGCCGGGAGCGATTCGAAGAGCCGCGCCACGAACTCCTCGTCCGACATGGCTTCCACGGCTGCGTTGCGACGGGAGGACCGCCGACTGCGGGAGGACGCGGCGGTCCTCAAGCGGGCCACGGCTTTCTTCGCCAAGGAGACCCGGCGACGGTACACCCGTTCATGGAGGCGGAGAAGCAGGCAGGTCACAGCATCAAGCGGGCGTGTGAGCTGCCGCAGGTCTCCCGTGCCGCCTTCCATGCCCGCCGCACCCACACCGCCGGCCCCGCGCGGGTCCGTGACGCCGAGCTGACCGAGAAGATCACGAGGTTCATACGTGATCGCGCGGAACCTACGGAGTGCCGCGCATCCACGCCGTGCTCCAGCGGGAAGGCGCCGGACGCGAACGCCTCCGGGTCGCGCGGCTGATGCGGGCCGCCGGATCCTCGCGACACCGTTTCGGCCGTCGAAGACCTGGACAGAACGGCGTCTCCGCGGGCGCAGCCGCTTCCGGCCGACGGCGTCAGCCGCCGCGCTTCAGGCGAACGACGACGGGGGCGGCGAAGGGGTCGCCGGACTGGCTGACCGAGAGCTGTCCGGCGCCCAGCCACTCGTCGGTGCCGGGTATCCGGTGGACCTCCTCCAGCCACAGCGACTGGTTCGACCCCTTGCGGGCACCGGTCGACAGGGGGAGGCGATGGCGTTTGATCTTCACGCACCGGCCGTCCCCGGTCAGGAACCAGTTGTGGTCGAGGAACAGGCCCGCGTCGTCCTGCGCCACCGGGATCCGCCGGGCGCACCCGCCGGGTGCGGGCTGCTGCGCGACCCACTTGGAGTCGTCCCGGCGCAGCTGGATGAACTCGTCATCGGGTTCCTCCCCGCCCTCGCCGTGGTTGAAGCTGTTGGTGCCGTACGCGAGCACCTCACCGCTGTCGAGCGCGATGATCCGGTTGAGCCTTGCGCCGGCCTCCGGCGGTATGGGCTCCTCGAAGTGGGCTTGCGGAGTCTCCACCGGCTTCCAGGACGTACCGTCCCAGTGCATCGAGGCGGGCTGGCTGTAACGCTCGCCGGAGCCCTGTTCGGTGCCCGGCCCGGTGGAACGGCTGCCGACAGCCCAGGCGTCGTCGGGTCCTGTCACCGTCAGGTCGGATGCGGCGTACGGCAGCCGGGTCGCGGTCCAGCGGGTGCCGTCCCAGTGCTGGGCGGTACCGTTCCAGAGGAGGGCCCAGACGTCCTCCGGGCCCGCGGCCGCGAGGCGCTGGACTCTGCCCGGCGGCGGGTTCGGCACCGCTGACCAGCGGACGCCGTCCCACAGCGCCCAGGAGGTCACACCGAAGTCCGCTCCTGAGGCGTGCCATTCCATCCACAGGGCTTTGTCACCGACCTCGTGGAGCACGGGTGACGAGTCGGGGGTGCCGAACGTCTCGGGGAGGGGCCCTCGTTGCCAGCGCGTGCCGTCGTAGTGCAGCAACGGGCCATTGGAGCCGCCGTTGCTCTCGATCGCGACTGCCCAGACGTCGTCCTCGGCCAGGGCGGCGAGATCGGCAAGACGTCCATGGAAGTCGAAGACACGCTCGAACTCCCAACTCGGGGAGCCCATCGTGCCGGCAGAGCCTGTGGCCCGGGAGCCGTTCGGCTCCGAGTCCACACCGCACCCCTCAGCCGCGAGCACACCGGCCAGCACGGCAGCGGCCACCAGCCCCCTGCGGATGATGCCCCTGGCTCTGCGCACGCCCACTCCCCTTGTCGGTCCCCAATCGGCGGGCAGCGTACCCGGTTCGGCACACGCACCACACGGCGTCCCGCGGTGGATTTCGTCGTGGCCTTCAGTGAGGAACCGTTCGACGTCGACGGAGTCATGGTGCGGCTCCCCCAGCTCGACAGGGAGTCGGGCCGCCCTGTCGACCGGCTGCCGGAAGACACCACCGCCGACCCGGACATGCAGGACTGGCGGCCGGTGGGAGACCCTCTCCAGCGGACAGCAGGTGGTCAACAGATCCCACGCCAAGGTTTCGCCAGCGAGCCGTCCGTAGCCGCGGACCACGTCGATCCCGGTGTTCAGCACCCAGGTCAGCTGGGAGGTGTCATTCCGGGTTGTGGATCACGCGGTCACGCAGCTGGAGCCGGGCCGATACTCCTGGCAAGTGGGCGGCCGCGTCGGCGACCTCCGTCGGCCGCAGCAGGGCTTTGCTGGGCATGCACGCCCAGTAGGAGCGTTCGCCGCCCCGGAGCTGGTCCTCGACGAGTACCGAGGAGAGCCCGGAGAGTTGGCTCGCGTACTGGGCGGCGGTCCCACCCGCTGCGGGCGCCGCCGAGAACGATCACATCCCCGGCTGAGCGGGCCGCATCCGCGGCTGCGGTCATGAGCATCTCCCGGTGGTCCTGGTGCAAGCGCCGGAACGAGGCGGGGCGGGGCGGGCTGTCGCCGAGGGATTGACTGAGCGTGCAGGCACGGGATCGCGCGGCGCTGCAGAGCAGTGCGACGCGCGGCGCTGCAGAGGGGGTGCGGCGGCGTGCGCCCTGCGGGAAGTCCCGCTCCGCACCTCTTTGTGCCTTGCGGGCCGCGGTGACGGTGGGTACCCCGGTGGTCATTCCTCGCGTTCGAACTCTGCCTGGGCCCGCTGGGCGTCCAGCTCGTCCTGGGCAGTCCGGTAGATGTCGGCGACCATCTTCTTGGCGGCCTGGCTGTCCGGGGTCTTGGAGAGGTCCTGAACGCGGTCGGCCCACTCGTCCACACCGTTGGGTGTCTGCGTGTTTTCCTTCATCTTTCGTTTGTACTCCTTTGCGCCATCGGCTGCCTTTCGTGCGGCTTCACCGGAGGCCGCAGAGCGGGACTGCACGCACGGCACCGCAGTCGGCGAAGCTGTCCCGCATGCCGAGTTCCAGAAGGAGGGGCGGGACTTCCTGGACGACAGGCTCGGCGGCAGCGGCTCGAAGAAGGCGGTCAACGCACTGCGCGCAGCGCTGGAGGAGGGCAAATTCGTGGAGTACCACGAAGTGCTCTACGCCAACCAGCCCGAGGAGAGCCTCGACGGGTTCACCGATGCCCATCTACTGGAACTGGCCGGCCAGGTAGAGGGGCTGCGCGGTCCGGAGTTCAACGCGGCCGTCAAGAGTATGAAATACCGCTCCTTCGTCACCGCCTCTGAGGAAGAGTACGAGCGGGCCGGGGGTGCGAAGGACCCCAAAGGGCCGGGGACACCCACCGCCGTGATCAACGACAAGCGGATCCCTGCGGAGTACAACGGCCTGCTCTTTGACAGCGATGCCTTCGCCGAACTGCTGCGGGAGATCCACGCCAGGCCCTGGGAGTGGGAACAGACCGCTCTGTGAACCATCACGTCACCAACGGGGTGCGGCTGCGAAGCCCGCGTGTCGGTTCTTCCGGAGACCACCAGCGGGCACCAGGGCACGCATGCCGAGAGGCAGCGTGCTCGCCACCGGCAATCGGACAGTCAGGGGAAGCCGTCACAGAGGGCTGACCGGGAGAGGGTTGCCGTCCGGGGTGTCCGGGGTGTCCGTGTTGGAGACCATGCGCGAGCGCCGCTGGCCGCCTTCCAGCGGCGCCTTCTCGACACTGTTGTTGCCGACTGACGGACCGCGCTGACGGCGGGCAGCCCGGTCTCGCGGTCCGCTATGAGGCGACAGTGCTGGTCGCGGCCATCAGCGAATGGATATGACTGGCCCCACCACGCGCCCAGTCGCTAACCTCGGCCCTCATGAACCAGCGGCAGCGAAAGAAGCTCTCCCAGCGCCTCCTCAACGCAATTCCGGTGGGTGACACCGCTGTCGTGAAGGCGGTACTGCAGGCCGGGGCCGACCCGGAGCAAGCCGACAGCGAAGGCACCACCCCTCTGTACGCCGCATCCGTGAACGGAGAAGCCGAGATCGCCCGCCTGCTTCTGGCGGCCGGCGCCTCCCCTGACACCGAGAGCAGCGGAATCGGTGCAGAGGGCACGCCGTTGTGCGCAGCCGCATGCTGGGGGCACACCGAGACAGTGCGCGAACTGTTGGCACACGGCGCCGATCCGAATGTGCAGGAAGATCACGGCACAGGCTGGTCCCCCTTGGACTGGGCGAACAACGGCCCCCACCCCGCAACGATCGCTCTCCTCACCACGGCGGGTGCCACCACCGGCGGGCGAACGGCATAGTAGCGGCGTTCGTCATCACGAATCCCGTTGGTTGGATGGATCTCAAGAGCCGCTGTCGCAACACGCCCCTAGGAACTGGTGTGGGCTTGGGCTGAGGCGAGGAGGCTCGGGTCGTGGGCGTTGACGAGCATCAGGTCGTGGTCACTGGCCTGCCATAGTTCGGCGAGCCGCTGGTGGTTGGCCTGCACCTTGCGCCAGTCGTGGGCGACGGCGCGTTCCATCGTGCGCAGCGACTTCGGCGCCTTCGCGGCGCCGTCGACCTGGCCGTGGTGGTAGAACGCGTCACCGGCGTGGAGCACCCAGTGGTCGCCGGCGTCGACGGCGATCGCCGCGTGCCCGCGGGTGTGTCCGGGAAGGCTGATCAGCACGATGCCGGGCGAGATCTCGGTGAGTTCGGTGGCGGCCGCGAACCCGCGCCATGACTCGCTCCTTTCGGGCGTATGGCGGACGAGTGTCGGACCGTGGGCGCGCTGGGCGGGTCTGTAGCGTCCCTTCTCGATCCGGGTGGCCGGGTGGAGCGCTGCTGTGGCTTCAGCGTTGGTGAGGTGGACGCGGGCCCACGGGAAGTCGGCCAGTCCCCCGACGTGATCGGCGTCGAAGTGGGTCAGCACGACGTCACGCACGTCCCTCGGGTCGAAGCCCAGAGACTCCACCTGCCGGACGGCCGCCTCGGCGTCGTTGAATGCGGGGCGCACGAAGTGCCGGGCCGGTCCGAACCGTTGGCCCGGTGCGGCCCGGTCCAGGAGACCGAGACCGGTGTCGCACAGCGCGAGTCCGGTGTCGGTCTCGATGAGCAGCACGTGGCAGACCAGCCCCTCGGGCGCGCCCCAGGGACGCATGGTCCCGCAGTTCAGATGGTGGACCTTCACCCGAATGCCTCCATCATCTCGGCCATGGCAGCGGGGTCGCCGCCGATGAGACTGGCGTCGATCTCCTGGATCGGGTTGGTCCCGTCCCAGTTGGCGGCGGCCAGTTTGATCAAGTCGAAGACGAACTTCTTGCTGCCCCCGGCATCGGAGATCTCGACGACCGTGCCGGGATGGTGCTCGGTCTGCAGGTAGGCGAACCGACCGTCGGCTCCGCCGATCCGGCCCTCCTGCCCGACGGTGAATCCGGCGGCGAGGGCGCGGTCGTAGAGGTCCTGGTAGTTCTCGCTCCAGTAGGCGATGTGCTGGACGCCTTCGTTGCCGGCGGCGAGGAAGTCGCGGTACATCGAGGGTGCGTCATTGGCCGGGGTGATGAGCTCGATCTGGATGTCGCCGCTGTTGGCGACGGCCACGTCCATGGTCATGTCGGAGGGCTCGCCCTGGTAGGTGAAGTTTCCGGGCTTGACGCCCTTGAGGTAGAACCAGGGGCCGATGCCGACCTTGGTGAAGTTCTCCATCGACGCCTGGATGTCGCGTACGACGTAGCCGATCTGCGCGATGCTCCCGAAGATGTTCGCGACCGTGCTGGGGGTGGGCGCCGGTTCGGTGTGGGCATCGGCGAAGGAGATGACGATCTTACCGGTGGCACCGTTGCCGCGAAGCTGCTCGGCAGCCTCCTTGGCTCGCGCCACCGGGTAGACGGTGTCGACGCGTGGGGCGATCTTTCCGCCTGCGACTGCGGGCAGGACTTCCTCGCCCAGTGCGGCAACGACCTCGGCGAGTTCGGCGCGGGTGCGGATGCTGAAAGTGGTGCCGATCAGCTTCTGGCGGCGGAAGGCGACGGTGTCCAGGTTGAGGGCGGTCGTGGGTCCGGCGAGCCGTCCGATGCTGATGACGGTGCCGCCGATCGCGGTGGCCGACGGGAGTACCGCGAACAGGTCTCCGCCGACGTGATCGAGGGTGACGTCGGCGCCCTGGCCGTCTGTGGCGGCGAGGACGGCTGCTGCAAGGTTCTCGGTGGCGGTGTTCACGGCGATGTCCGCGCCCGCGTCCAGCAGCGCGGTGCGTTTGGCGTCGCTGGTCGTTGTGGCGATGACCGTGCCGGCCCCGAGCGCCTTGGCGAGCTGGATGCCGATCAGTCCGATCGAACTGGTTCCGCCGACGATCAGGACGGACTTGCCCGCGGTGAACCTGCCCTGAGTGACCAGCGCGTCGTGCTCGGTGATGAGGCCGACGGGCAGGGCCGCGGCCTCCTCGAAACTGAGCTGGTCCGGGATCGGGACGACCAGGCGCGGATGGCACAGGGCGTAGTCGGCGAACGCGCCGACGGTGATGCCCATGACCCGGGTTCCTGCGGGCAGGTGCGGTGCCAGCAGACTCCCGGTCTCGACGACGCCGGCGACCTCCATGCCGGCGGTGAACGGACCCTCGCTTTGAGAATTGGCGGTGTAGGACCCTTCGAGGGCGTAGAGGTCGGCCCGGTTCAGGCCGGCGGCGTGGACCTGGATCCGGATGGCTCCCAGCTGTGAGGGCAGCTCGGTCTCTTCCAGGCTCCAGTCGGCTCCGTGGCCTCCGATGAGTGCGCGCATGGTGGCCAATGTCGTCGTTGTGGTCGTCGAGGTCATCGGAGATCTCCCTTGATCGGTGGTTGTCAACGGACGAAGTCGGGCGGCGTGGTCTCGAGCAGGCGCGGGTCGGGCGCGCCGCCGGACATCGCGAGGAGACCTTTGAGGATGCGACCGAGCTTGAGCAGGCCCCCCGGGCCGCGCTTGTCGATGCCGCCGATGAGCTGCTTGACGATGGTGAGTTGGTCGAAGTAGATCCGTTCGGTGACGAGGTTCTCGTGCTCGTCGAAGATGAAGTACGCCGTCATGCGGGTGCGGTGCTTCGATCCGGTCGGCGGTATCTTGCCGAGCGGCCCCTTGTGGGTGCCCAGCAGCCAGAACTCCACGATCACGGCGTCGACGCTGTGCCGGAACGCGATGATCTCGTGGTCCTGGTCGGGGAACGCCACGCGCGTGTCGTGGTAGTACTCGCGGACCTCTTCGTTGCCGTTGTGGACGGTCATCTGGGAGATCAGTTCGTAGTGCGGATGCGGGAACGTCGCCAGCGTGGCGTCCCAGTCTTGGCGGACCTCGTCGTGGAAGTGATCGAGCACGAGCTTCTCGCGGGCGCGCAGAACGTCTTCGGACGGCAGAACGAATCGCGACATAGTGTGCCTCCTCAAGCCGGCTGGATGCCGTGGGTGATGTGGCGGTGGCTGAATGTGGGGGTGGTGCCGGGGTTCGTCCAGGCACCGGTCAGCTCACTGGAGGGGAAGAACTGCACGAACCGGGAGTCGGCCTGGCTGCGGTCGGCCAATGTCTTCTCCAGGACGATCGAGTTGTACTGATCGGCGGTCGTCTCGACCGTGTTGGCGTTGAGCACCACCTCCTGCTGCCACTGCCGCGCCCACTTGGCGATGCCAGGCAGTCCAGAGTGCTCGGGGGCGAGGGCTTCGGCGGCGATGACGTTCTCGCTGCTGACCCAGATGCCGGTCGAGGTGTTGACGACGAGACTCTGATTGCCGAAGACGTGCCCCGGTGTCTTGATCACGGCCACGCCCGGGCCGAGGACGACCGAACCGCTGATCGGCAGGAATGCCTCGGGCGGGACGTCGCGGTAGGAGGCCGGCTGGTACCAGGGCTTCTGCAGCGGGTGCAGCTCCGCCATACCGGACAGCTCGTCGCGCTGGACGATGACCTTGGCTCTGGGAAACGCGGCCTGCGGGTGTGCGTCGAGGTCTTCCTGGTGGGCGGTCGTGCCGACCCAGCGGCGCAGGTCCTGGGTGTGCAGGTGATCGAACATCAGGTAGTCGACGTCGCCCGGCTGGATGCCGAGGCGCGCGAGGTGCCCGAGCACGGTGCCGTGCTCGCGGACCATCTGTCGCTGGAGGACGCCCGGCGTCTTCTGGGTGAGGTTGTCGAAGTACGGGGTGTAGCGGCCCAGTTCGACGTCACTCGGCTCGAAGAGCAGCACCCGCGGGCGCCCGTCGCTCTCGTGCCATCGGATCACCAGCATGCGGTTGGTGATCGACAGGAACGGGGCGATGGCACGCGATGCGCGAAACAGGCCGAACCGTGTGGGGTACGGCAACGTGACCAGATCGCACGTGACGATGCTGTCCGGCATGCCCGTCAGGGCGAACTCGCCACGAAACGCCCTGGCTTGGGCACGGGCCGTCCGCAGCCGGACGCCCGGCGGTTCGTCCGACCTCGACAGGTCGGACAAGGTGTCGACGCCGACCCCGATCGTCGGCAGGTCGGCCACGTCGACAGAACCCCACGGAAACTGCATCGCCGATCCCCTCTTTTACCCACGGCGTGGGTATTCATCGAGATCTCAATATACCCACGTTGTGGATTAATGCAATGGGGGGCATCATGAGGTCATGACCGCGACACGAGAGCCCCGACGGGGCCGTCCCCCCAAGGGGGCGCCGCAGCTGACCCGCGACGCGATCGTCACCGCCACCCTGAAGGTCATCGACCTCGACGGCATTGACGCGGTCTCCATGCGCGCTGTCGCCGGAATCCTCGGCGTCGACCCGAAGAGCCTCTACAACCACGTCGGAGGCAAGGACGGCCTTCTCGACGCGGTGGCCGAGCAGATCCTCGGGTCGATGCGCCTGCCCGAACTCACCGGCGACGTGCGCGGCGACCTGCTGGCCATCGCCCACGCGTTCCGCGACCGCGCTCTGGCCCACCCCCAGGCCGCACCGCTCGTACTCACCCGCCAACTCGCCTCGTTCGAGGGACTCGCCCCGGTCGACGCAGTCCTGACCGTGCTGCACAACGCAGGCTGCCCGCGACACGACGCCGTCCCGATACTGCGCAGCCTGGTCGCCACACTGATCGGCACTCTGCTCCGGGAGGTGCATGCGGGGCCTACCTACGGCATGACTGACGCTCCCGGCATCGCACAGCGCCAGGCCGCGCTGGAGCAGTCAGGTCTCCCGCGGCTCGCCGAAGCCGCTGCCGACCTTGCGCGCTTCGACAGCGACGCCGAGTTCGCGTTCACCCTCGACCTCACCCTCGACGCTGTCATGGCACGCCTCGCCACGTCGTAGCCCAACGCGGCGCATGCCACACCGAGGCAACCACCTTTGCCGACCCGCAGCAGAGGCCTGCCATCCCCCTGGCCGTACCCTCCCCTGACTGCTCAGAACGGGAGCCACAGTTCCGCAGGCGCCGACCGAGATCGAGCTACGGACACCCGGCTCTATGGGAAGGCGACCGCGCAGGTGTGGGACCGGCTGCATCCGCGCCTGACCCGCCGGGCCGCATGTGGGAAGTGAGGCCGGTAACAGGGTCGTGGGAGATCAGCGTCGGCATCCCCGGGTCATACCGGACGACCTCGCCGGTCAGCAGGGCCCGTCGTTGACTGGCCGTCGCGACCTCGACCAGGAACCGCAGCACGGCGGCCACCGCCGCCCCGTCGAGGACGTCCTCGGGCCAGACGGAAAACTCGATCTCCTCCTCGTCGCAGGGCAGGGCGAAGAACCACACGGCGCCGAAGCGGGCCCGGAAGGCGAAACTCGTCCCCTGGCCCTCCGGCTCGTCTGCCCAGACGCGGAAGAGGTCGGGGAAGGCCGGACGCACGGGATCGAGCCGGGGGTAGGGGTGCTCTACTTCGGTCTCGTCGGCTACTACACGCAGGCGATCGAGGACCGCGATCCACTCGACGCGGGTCACGTCGAGGACCCGAATGTCCCTCAGGCCGCCATCGAGATGGAAGACATCGCACATCCACGGCTCGGGCAGGCACCGCGCGCGGTTAACCTGCTCACCGGCGTGGACGTCCTCGTGCCTCAACGCGACCCGCCCCCTCGCGTTCGACTCTCCCATGGCACCAAGGTAAGTGGTCGGTACGGTACGGAAGGACCTGCCCGGCCGGTTCAGGGGTGGGTGATCCCCTATGCCGGATCCTGCGACATCACAGGATCCCCGACAGAGGCCGTAATTCCCCAGGTCACGGCGTTGAGCCGGGCCGCTGCTGGCCCGCATGCAGGGCTGCGCGCGGCCCGTCGGCTGCTCGGGTGCTCGGGTGCTCGGGTGCTCCGGGTCACGGTGCCGGGAAGGTGAGACGCACGCCGTAGCGTTTCCCGGCGCGGTGGAGGGCCGGGACGAGGGCGGCGCGCAGGTCACGGATTCCCTCGGCGTGGTCGGCAAGGAAGCGTTCCCGCAGGTGCCGGCGGGCCGGTTCGCGGATGGCCTCGACGGGGCGCATGCAGGTGGCGTAGGCGTGGCCGAGTTCGCTGTTCACGCGGGCGAGGTCGGTGGCAGGGGCGTTCATCAGGCGGCGGTCGGCGAGCGCGAAGAAGGCCTTCTGGTCAGCGGCGGCGTAGCCCTGTTCGGCGAGGCAGCCGGGCAGGTCGCGCAGGGCCCGGGTGGCTGCGGAGTCCCGCTTCGCCGCAGTGGCCAGCGCGCCGAACCACGCCATCTGCAGCGGCTGGTAGACCTTCGTCACCTGCTCGGCGGCGGCCGCCCCCGCCCTGCGGCAGCGGCGGATCTCGGCGGCGCTGCCGGACCGGGCCGGGGCGGGCTCTGCCGCGGCGGCGGGCACCTCGGCGCTGTGCCCGAACCCGTATCGCCCGAGGAAGTCGAGGTCGGGCAGGTCGCCGAACGGGATGAACGCCAGAGGGACTTCCTCGGTCAGGCCGAATCCGCTCTCCCGGGCACACTCGGCGGCGGCAGCCCGGGCCACCTGTTGTCCGAAGACGTTCAGTCCCTGGGTCCACCGGGTCTCGGCACCGGTCGCGGGCAGGGCCATGCGCGCCGGGTCGTCCGGCAGGGCGTGGGTCAGGCGCCCGGACGCCGGGGTGGGCTGCTGTTCGCCGGACGCACCGACGGCCGTGCTGCACGCGGCGGTGAGCAGCAAGGTGGCCGCGACGGCGGCGGTGCGCGCGAGGGTCTTGCGGGTCACGTCCGTCCTTCCTGGGACCGGCCCGGGTGCCGCCGGCCGCTGTGCACCGGCGGCACCCGGAAATTCGGGGTCGCGGTCAGTGGGTGATCGTGACGGTGTCGCCGCCGCCGTACCAGCTGGCTACGGTGAACGGTGTGTTGTCGCCGACGTCGGTGCACAGCCAGAAGTCGTCGTCGTTGATGCTGTGGTAGCCGTCCTCGGCGTAGACGTATCCTGCGGAGCAGGTGAACCAGGTGCCGTTGGAGCGGCGCAGGCGGCCCGCGTAGAAGTCGTAGATCGCGGACGTGCTGTTGTAGGAGTAGGTCAGGTTGAGGTCGCCGCAGGTGCTGCTGGCGGACTTGTTGCGGACCGTGCCGACCGAGTCGCGTGCGCCGGTGGTCAGCGACGAGCCGGTGCAGGCCTGCGGGGCGGCGGACGCGACGGGGGCGAGGGCCACACCGGTCGCGGCGGTGACGAGCGCGAGTGCTCCGGCGGCGACGGTCCGGTTGAAACCTGGCCTCTTCAGCATGTCTGTCTCCCCTGATTCGGTCGTGGTCGGGCTGTCGGCGTTCGCCGGCCCGTGTGGTGCCGCGGGAAACAGTCGCATCGCGGGTCCCGCCCGCACCACGACCTTCGAACACGGTCGAAAGTGCCGTGCCATGCGGTGGAATGCCCTATTCCAGTGGGGCTGTGATGACGGCTGGGGCCATTGAGGCAGCGGATACCGTGGGACCGTCGGCGAGGTGCTTACCGTTGACGGGACGTCGCCGTGCAGGCCCCTGGTGCGGGCCTGCGGAGCATCGTCGCCCCGAGGGGCGTGAGGACGTGCAGGACAGTGTTCTGCACGCGCCGGCTCGTGATCAGTCCGGCGTCGCGCAGCACCGTCGTGTGGTGCGTGGCCGTCGCGGGAGACACACCCAGCGTGCGGGCGAGCTCCGAGGTCGTCGCGCCGAGGGCGAGTGCGCGCAGCGCGATGGCTCGAGTTCTGCCCAGCAGAGCGCCCAGGGCGACGTCGGGGCGGGCGCGCTCGGGAAGGCGGGCGCCGTGGACGGGGTAGACCAGCACCGGCCGCATGGTGCTGTCGGCCAGGGACATCGGTAACTGCCAGCAGAAATGGGAGGGCACCAGGCGCAGTCCGCGTCCTTCGAGGCGCAGGTCGCGGTCCTCGACATAGTCGACGTGCAGCACCGGGGGGCGCCAGTGCATGGCGGGTGAGAGGCCGGCGAGCAGTCCGCCGACGCCGCTGTCGAGGGTCGCGCGGGCGAGCAGGCCGCGTTCGCCGGCGAGCGACTCGCACATGCGGTCATAGTGCGGTGCTACGACGGCGTCGTGGTAGGCCCGCAGGACCTGGACCAGTTCGTCCCGGCTGTCGCGTTCCGCCAGCCTGGGCGCCCAGTCGGGGGCGCCGCTGATCCGGGCCAGCAGGTCCATCTCGTGGGTGACGCGGGCGGGCGGGGTGTCCAGGATCGCCCTGAGCCCCGGCTCCAGTCCGTCCGCGGACTCCTGCGGCGTGAGGAAGTCGGGCAGGTAGGGGGCCCTGGGCAGTATCGGGGTAAGCATCCGGCGCACGGCGGCGCCGAGCCGGGTGCCGGCGAGCGTGGCGCGGGTGCTGCGGTGCCAGTCGGCGTAGGCCCAGCGGCCCTGCGAGGTCTGGAGCCGCTGGAGGCTGAAGGTGATCTCCCACAGCGGGTCGGGTGTGCTCGCCACCTGGATGCGGGTCAGGTCTTCGGACGTGAAGTGGATACGCAGCAAGAACGGTCCCCCGATTCGGCAGTCGTCCTGATCTAGCTGCCGGTCGGCTCTGGCTCCGCTTCCCCCGGGGCAGCAGGCGCAGGGAGGAGCCCGGTACCTGCGCCGTCACGGGGACTGCGCAGGTACCGGCTGCTTCTTCCGTCTGTCACTGCGGACACGTCACTGTCGCCCAGGCGAAGGCCGGAAGCCTGGGGCTGTGCGCGGCCCGCGCAGGGGGCACGAACCTCGAGGAACCCGATCTGTCGACCCGGCTCCTCGGCTTCCCCCTCCGTATCAGAACCCCACGGTATCCCCGGATCCCCCTCCGAGGAGTTCTGATGCCAAGTACGACCCGCCGGGCGGGGGAACGGTTGTACGAGAAGTGGAGACTTCTCCGCGGTGCCGACGTGCTCGGCGACTCCATTCGGCCACGCAGTTCGGCGCCACCTGCCCCATCGGTCGTCGCCGTTCGCGGGGTGGGGCAGGAGAGCAGATCGCCTGGGTTCGGCGAGCAGCCGGCGGTGGCACAGATCCGGGAGGTTCACGCCGCGGCGGAGACCGGCGCGGAAACTCGTGGAGCGCCTTCTCCCCTGCGGTACAACGGGCCACGGGGGAAGAAGGCGACGACACCCCGCCCCTGTCCCTTGAGGAGGATGATGCGGTACGGGCCACCGGTCGCGGTCTGGCAACAGGCGAGGGTCGGGTCCGTGGTCGGGCTCATGGTCGGGTCGGCCGCGAGTGCGCAGGGTGCCCTCACCGCATTGCGCGGCCTGTCTGAGCAGCGCGACGGCAGTGCGCACGTGCGGCGGTGCGCAGCTGCTGCGCACCGAGTGGACGCCCGTGCGCATTTAGCTCGGCCCCTTCGTTGCGCAACGGCTGTGGCAATCCGATCTGTGGCGCTCTCGGCCTGGTGACCGTCTCGTGCGTGGCGTTTGCCGCCCGGGGGTCTCGCCTGGGGCGGCGCCGGCCGTGGTGGGGTCTGTGGTCGGGCCGACCATGGGGCTCTTGTCTTCATCGTGGCTATGGTCGGGGTCGGGTGGTTGGTGGTGGGGTCGTCGGGGTCGGTGGGTTTGCCCTAGGTCATCAACAGTCGTTCTGAACAGGGAGTTTGAGCATTCCGCCTGAAAAGCTGGCATCCGATGGCCCAACCGCCGGCCCCGTGGCCGCGGGCGTTGCGCTGGAGAGGATGCGGCGTCGGGTACAGCTTTCCCGCCTCGCGGCCTGGACCGCCATCGCGGCCAGGCCGACCGCCTGTGCGTCGCCATCACCTCAGACCCGACCACACTGCAGGCCACACCCCAAGCCCGGCCCCGGCGCGCGTCGCTGCGCAGAGCACCGACCCCGCCGGAGACGCACAGCTGTTCCTGGCGCGTGGCTGCGCAGCAGCGCGGACGACGCCACGAGTGCACAGGCGCGGCTTGCGCACTCAATGGCGCCGGACGTCGAACCCGCAGCTGGGGACGCGGCGTCCGCTTCGCGGTCAACGCCGGAAATGGCGTTTGGAGCCGCCGAGGGTCCATAGTCCGGCGGCATCAAGATCTCCGTCCTGCGTCCGCCAGCTGCAGGACGTGCAGCCGGGCAAGGCCACCGACGAGGGGAACTTGAGCCGCCCCAGCAGGGCCGCCAGCGGGACTGTGGTGTCGGTGAGGCTCTGCCCGAGTGCGGCGTCGAACTGGGGCCCCGATCCGCCGGTGCGGCGCGCCATGAAGTGCGCCGGGATGGTGAGGAAGCGACCAGTCACGTGGCCCGGTGCGGTGACGGTGGCGCGGACGATGCCGTATTCGATCGGACCGCAGACGGTGCCCTGCTGTCGCGCCGCGACGGCCAGCACAAGGAAGCCCCCGAGCGCACCGGACGCTCGTCCGTCCGGGGCGCCCGGATAGGGCGGCGGACATAGCGGCGCACCAACCTACGGGTTGCAATCCTGAAGATCGACAATCCGCACGTGAGGGGCACTGAGTATCGAGCCGATCGTGGACACGAAGACCCCGCGGTCCTCGACTACGGCGGAGCCCAGCCGACTCAGCGTTCCCCTCGACTGACGTACCCACATGTGGCCTGTGGCGTCTCGAATTGTCAGCCCAGTTACGACGCGATGCCGCACATTGCCGTCGCCGTCCTTGTCGTACGGCCTGGCATCGAACTCGCTCATGGGGATTTCGATCCGCTTGCACGGCGGCAGCATTCCGATCCAGTCCTTCGTGACGCCATGTCCCGGGTCCTGTTCGAGGTACACGACGTTTGCCCAGCCGCCCGCCGCGTCGGGAGACCGGTTCGAGATCACGAGCGTGTTCTTCTCGGCCCAGACTGTGATACGCGAGGCCTGCAGTCGCGTCTCTTCGTCGCGCTGTTGGCTTGATTGGGCCAGCTGATCATCGGCAACCTGTGCCGACTTCCAGGTACCCCAGGCAGATATGGCCAGACTGGCGGCCGCGACGACGGCGGCCAGGACGGCCGTGTGCTTTCCGAGATCCGCGACTTGGTACCAACCACGTATTCCGGAGAAGGGACGCGTAATGAAGCCGAGCAGACCGGTCGAGCGGCGCCGGGGCGCACGACGGCGTAAGGGCGGACGCGGCGTCACGCTGCGCACCCGCAACCGCCGACGGGGATTTGCCAACCTTGTCTCCCTCTCGTCCCGCAGGTGTTAACGATGACGTCCTCAGCGACGCGACAGTTGCGCTCGGTCGCCTCGAACTCGGACAGAGATCCCCTGGGTCCACGAGGGCAAGTCCAGCTGCGGCACGTCGAGCCAGGACAGCGAGCGACTTCCCCGCCCTTCGCAGGCCAGCCAACAGTGCAGCTGCCGCGCGCGGCTCGCCCACTGCAGATCCTGTCCTTGCGGCAGACGAGCTGTTCGTTCACGATCTGCCCCTTCCAGATGCCTCTCTGCCCAGTTCACCAGCGTGCCTCCACCGCGTGGGAGTCGTGCAGGCGGCCGGGGCGACCATCACCATCAGCGGCACCCCGCGGATGCCGACCGCGAGATGGCGTTTGTGACCGCTGATCTTCTTGCGTGAACGGCGGCAGTGCCAGCTTCGGCTGACCCTGTTTGCTCGCCTCGTAACGCGCCACCCCGGTCACCCTCCGGCCTTCCGCGCCAGTCCATGAACGCCTTTCGCGCCCGCAGTCGCCACCGGTCAAGGGCCGGGTGAGCAGTAAATACAATCTTCCCCATGTCCAAGCCTGACGAGCTGCTCGTTGACGTCACCGCCCTGGTGGAGTCCGGGCAGAGCAACCAGATGTCCCTGACCGTGGTCGCCGGTGGTGCTGTCATCACCGGTCGGCTGGCTCCCGAAGCGGTGTGGAGGCAGAGGGTGTCGGATGTGCTGACGGATTCTGCCCAATTGGGTGAGTTCTCCGCCGTCTTCGACACCCCCGCGAAGAAGGAGGGACCGCCCACGCATCTGCACTTCCATGTCGCCCGGATCCTGCAGGGCACGGTCGGGATCCCGGAGACGGGCGGGATGTACCGCGTCGCGATCAGTGACGTCAGCGCCTGGACCATGGGCGACTTCAGCTATTTCGACCACTGAGCGACCACTGCGGGCGGCAAGAACCCCCTGCAGGCAGTGTGGGCCCGTCCGGCGCGCGCCCGACGGGCCCACACTGCTGTCCAGGTGCCGCTCGCGCTGTCTCCCCGCGGTCAGACGGACACGGAGTGCCGAGCATCGCGGATGCATGTTGGAGTGAGCTGAGGATGCGTACGGGTGCGGTCTTGGGAAGGGTGCGGCAGGTGAAGCCGAGCTACGTCATGGCCCGCAGGACTTCGCTGGCGCTGAAATCGCGGCGGTCGTGCCCGTCAGACCGAAGATCGTTACAAGAGGTATCGCGCGCAGGAACTCCGGCTTCGCCCCTTCGGAAGCGCGCGGTGTGAGGGCCCGACCCGCGCCCGGTCTCGGGCCCTCACCCATGTGACCGCGCCGCGTAGCGCTGGCCGTGGTCCAAAAGCCGGTCGATGGTGTGGCGGCCCGGCACACCGCCCCTGCCCGCTGCGGTCCGGGGCGCCCCCACCGCGAAGTCGGCAAGTCAGTGCCTACGACGCTGACCCATTCGACCCACACACGCCGCGGCACGGCTAGAGGGTCCAATCCCTCGCCCGGGATGGGACCCTCTCCCCGAGATCGGCGTCCCCCGAAGACCGGGGTGCTCAGCTGGTTGGACTGTTGAGTTCGGTTGGTCGGTTGCCCGATTGGTAATGCCGGTAGGCGAGCATGCGGTGGTCCTCTTGGTGTGGGCCGATCTCGCCGAAGCCTGGGGGAAGCTCGCCGACCGACGCATTCCCAGGCGTGCTTGGTGCGCGGATCGTCGCGGCGAGCTAGGGCGTAGATCTCCAGACGCAGGAGCTGGTTCTCCTCGTCCAGCAGGGCAACGAGCGCGTCCGTGACGGCGGCCGTCCGGTCGTCGGAGTTGCCGAGGGAGATGGCGGCACAGGCCCGGACGTCGGAGTCGGTGTCCCGGATGAGGGTCAGCAGGGCCTCGCGGAACTTTGAGGTGAGGCCGCTGCCGGCGATGGAGCATCGAACGTCGGGATCGCGCGACAGGGCGAGCAGGGTGATGGTGGCAGCTTCGGTGGGCGGCGTCTCTCGCGGGATCAGGCTGGATACCCGGCTGGGCACGCGAGGGTCAGGGTGATCGGCGTATCGCAGACCGATGGTCTCCTGTTCGGGGTGCTCCTGGTCGGCGTAGACCTCCAAGACCCTGGCGAGCACGATGCCGTCCGGTTCGTCCAGCACCCAGGCGGTGAGGAAGTCTGCGTCCTGGGCGACGTCCTGGCGGTCGTTGAACCACGTCATGGAGTTCCGGGACCACACGACGTCGGCGAGGAAGAGGCGGTGGACGGGGCCGGGGTGGTGCTGCAGAGCCTTCAGCTCGGACCAGACCTGCGGCCCTCGACGATCGCCAAGGACGAAGCGGGCCTCGGTCCAGTTGATGTGCAGACCGTCCGAGTACGGGACGGCGCGTGCCACCAGCTCCGCCACGGGCGGGAGGATGCCGAATCTCCACTCCAGCAACGTGAGGATGCCGCTGTGGCCGGCCCGGACCGTGAGCCCGCCGAGGGAGACCTCCTCGACCTCTGTGTGCTCTTCCGTGACAAGACGCCGGACGACCGGGCCCGAGGCTCCCGTGCGGCGGCGGAGTTCCTTCTCCTGGCCCGTCTCGAACTAGTGCCGGGCGAGGTCGAGCAGCCGCTTGCGGGCGTCCTCGGGGAGCCGCGGCTGTGGGTCGTTCTCGGTGGTGGGATCCCGACCCAGGCTCCTCCGGACTCCGTCCGGGGGATCCCCATGGCGCGGAGGGAGTCGCGATCGTGCCTACTCCTTCCTGACCGAGCGGGCGCCGTGACGGCGTGTCCGGTACACGCCTTTGGCCAGCGCGCTGTCGTTGAGTTGCTCGGGCGTGTCGTAGTTGCGCCAGCCAGTGAGGCGTCCTTCCGAGTTGTACCTGGCTTTCAGTCCGGGAGGATCCATGTGATCTCCGTGTTCCCGGACCACCTTCTGGGGCAGCGTGACCACTGCTGTGATGCCGCGGTGGGATGATCTGCGGAGCTGGACGCGGATGCCGTGGCGGCCGGAGAGCTGGCCGACGACGAACATACCCATGCGCCGCGCCACCGAGACGTCGACGACTGGCGGGTTCAGGAGCCTGTCGTTGGCCTCCTTAAGGTTCTTTGCGGTCATGCCGATGCCGCTGTCCTGGATTTCGACCTTTGCGCCGCCGCCGGACAGCAGCTGGCTCGTGACGAGCACCTCGGTGTCCGGCGAGGAGAACGTGGCCGCGTTCTCCAGCAGCTCCGCGATGACGTGAACGATGTCGTTCACTGCCCGGCCGTCGACGTCCGCGGTCACCAGTCCACGTAGCTGCACACGCTGGTACTGCTCGACCTCACTGGCGGCGGCCCGGAGGACATCCACGAGCCGGACTGGAGCGGTCCAGCGGCGGCCCGCCTCCTCGCCCGCGAGGACGAGTAGGTTCTCACCATTGCGGCGCATGCGGGTGGCCAGGTGGTCGAGCTTGAAGAGGCTGGCGAGCAGGTCGGGGTCCTGCTCGCCGTTCTCCAGATGGTCGATGAGCTCCAGTTGCCGTTCCACAAGGCTCTGGCTGCGCTGCGAGAGGTCGACGAACATCGCGTTGATGCGGACTCGCAGCTGAGCTTGCTCGAACGCCAGCCGTACGGAGTCGCGATGGACGTCGTCGAACGCGTGGGCGACACCGCCAATCTCGTCGGTCGAGTTGATGCCCGTGGGCTCGAACGTGATGGCCTCCAGTTGTGCGTCGCTGGAGCCCCGCAATATCCGGACCACTTCAGGCAGGCGGCGTTCTGTGATATCGAGCGCGGAGTCGCGCAGGGTGTGCAGCGGGCCAACAATCGACTGCACGACGACGTGCGTCACACCGAACGTGAGCAGGAGGATCAACAGCACGACGAGCGAGGTGATGAACACTGAGCGCTCGGCTTGGTGCAGCTCGCGCGAGCTCTCGACTTCGAGCGATCCGACGAGCCGCTTGTCGACCAGACGCATCAGCTCGAGCTTGCTCGTCATGGTTTCGAACCACTCGCCGGAGTCAAGGCGGAGGCGGCTGGTGCCATGCCGGGCGAGCACCTGCTTCTGGAGCATCTCGACCTTGTTGACGTCCCTTTCGGTGACGGTTCGCTCGTAGAACTGACGCTGGGCTGGCTGCGCACCGGACCGGAACTCGCCGATCAACGCCTGTTGCTGCCTGCTGGCGAGGGTCAGGCCCTGGGCCTCGCTCGAATCGAAGTGTCCCTGGGTCAGCACCCCGCCGAGCAGCGCGCGTTGCCGGGAGGCTGCCTCTGTAGCCTGTGCGAAGGTTCCGAGCGCACCGGCCCTCACAGCAAGGGTCTGGTGGGCGATGTCCGGCGTGAGAAGGTCAAGGGCGTCGGTGAGCTTGGCGATCAACTCCGTGTATGCGTTGACCACGGAAAGCAAGCGCATTTTCGAGCGGGCTACCGTGTCGCGCAGTGACACCACCTTCCCGCCAAAGGCGTCGAGCACCGCGAGCCGGGTGGCCAGGACGGGGTTCGTCCCGCGGCGGACATGGGCGACCTCGGTACGAACCCGGGCGAGCGCCGCGTCTACCTGGGAGCGCTGGGTGTCCAGCTGGCTCGTGTCGCCCGTACGCCCGCCCGCAACGTGGAGCGCGGTGAGGTCGCGTTCGTCCTCCAGTTCTTTCAACAGTCCCGTGCTCTTGTCGACGAGACGGACGAGCTGACGGACGTTGGTGATGTCCTGTGCGTTCTGCACGGCCGATGTGATCCGCAGGCCGCCGAGCACCAGTGCGGTGATGATCGGGATGAGCACCAAAGCCAGCAGCTGGGTGCGCACACTCCAGTTACTCGGTGCGAACGCCTTCTGGTTGCTGCCTGGGCGCGGCCGACACCCTCCACCTGCGGGCACGGGGCCCAGATCGGTATTGCCCTGCTCGGAAGTGCCGTTGTCGGTAGCGTTGCCTCTCGCCGGAGGTGTCTGCACCGGTTCCGTGTCGCGGCTGTCCACCACGGGTCGTGTGTGCACCTGCCCTCGCACCTTCTCCTCGCTGTTGGACGTGCGCGATTCAGGGGCTCGTGCGCGCATCGCGGACGCTCCTCTCATCGCGCGAGTGCGCTTGTCGTGACGTCGCTGAACGAGGTCCCCTCGTCCCTCCTTTGGCAGGTGCCTGGGGGAGCCGACTACGCGTCGGTCTCAGGGCCTTTCGGGATGGCAACCACTTCGCCGGCGGCGGTCGCTGCGCCGATCCGCTGGGCACTCGTGCCCGGCCGTCCGTCGTCTGTGCCCCTCGGCTGGTGGAGCCCGGCGTCACCGGCGAAGTGGCCGACGAGCTTGGCCGACTGACGGCGAGGCTGCGCTCGGCGTCTTGGGCCGGCCGGACAGGCAGGAGGGGTGGCTGTCCGCGACGGCCCAGCGGCCGACCGGCAAGATCCTGGCCGATCCGGAGCCGCTGCGGCACGCCCCCATCGCCGTGTACGAGCGGTGACCCGGCGGTCGGGGACCAAGGACCGCCGGGTCGCGGTCGCTCGACCCGCCTCGACGCCGCGAGGGCCGTGCCGGGGTCCACCCCCGTGCCGGCCCACCGGCCGGACACCACCCTCATGACGCCGCCCCTGCCCCTGGCCGCTCGCTCCCCCGCCCGCTTGCCGCGGTGACGGTCGCAAGGGCGGACAGAATGAGCACGGTTGACGCCGCGCCGGGGTCCTCGTGACCGATGGTGCGGGCGCCGAGATAGCTTGCGCGGCCCTTCCGGGCCTGCATGGCGACGGTCTGTTTCAGGCCCCACACGGCGGCGTCGAACGCCGCGCGGGTGGCGTTGCTCAGGTCGCCGCCGGCGTCGATGACGGCCTGGTAGGCGGTCACGGCCGGGCCGAGGGCGTCGATCATCGTCTTGTCGCCCTCGAGCGCCGCGCCGATCCGCTGGATGCCCGCGAGGGCAGCCGCCAAGGCCGCCCCAAGTTGTGCCGCAGACACGTCGGGTTCCTCGCCCAGGGTCCTTGCGGCCTGCCGGAAACCGGTGCCGTACAGCGGTCCCGAGGCGCCGCCGGTCTTGCTGATCAGTGCCCGGCCGACGGTGGCGAGCACCGCACCGGGGGTGGACGGGTTGATTTCGTCCAGCATTGCCACCGCCGCCTGCAGGCCACGGCGCATGTTGATGCCGTGGTCGGCGTCGCCGACAGCGGAGTCGAGGCGGGTCAGATGATCGGTGTTATCGACCACCAATCGGGCCGCCTCATGGATCCAGGCCCGGAACATGCTCGCGTCCATCGTCGTCCTTCTCCCTCGTGGGTTCCGTCGCGGTGTCCGAGGCTGTTCAGCGTCCCCAGCGCAGGGCAGGGGTCTCGACGGGGGCGTCCCACAGATGGGCGAGCTGCGGCGTGAGCCGGCACACCGTGATCGTGCAACCGGCCATCTCCAGGCTGGTGATGTAGTTGCCGACCAGGTTGCGGGTGATCCACACGCCATGGTCGGCGAGCCACTCGGCAACCGCGGCATACACCACGTACAGCTCAAGAAGCGGGGTGCCACCCAGGCCGTTGACCATCACGAGCACTTCGCCTGAGAGCGGCATGTCGGCGTGGATGGCGTCCAACGCGACACCGACGATCTCCTTGGCGGAGACGAGTCCGCCGCGGGCGCGACCGGGCTCGCCGTGGATGCCGACGCCCAGCTCGATCTCGTCCTCGCCCAGCTCGAAACCGGGCTTGCCCGAGGCGGGAACCGTGCACGCCGTGAGCGCCACCCCGAACGAACGGGACCGGTGGTTGACCTCCCGGCCCCAAGCCGCAGCCGAGGCCAGGTCCGCGCCAAGCTCGGCAGCCGCACCGACGATCTTCTCCACGAACACGGTCGCCCCGGTACCCCGTCGGCCCGCCGTCCACGTGCTGTTCTCCACGGCGACATCGTCGTTGACCACGATGCCCTCCACCCGCACGCCTTCGTCGGCGGCCAAGTCGGCGGCCATCTGGAAGTTCAACACGTCGCCGGTGTAGTTCTTCACGATGTGCAGCACCCCCGCCCCGCCGTCAACGGCCCGCGTAGCGGCGAGGATCTGGTCCGGCACGGGAGATGTGAACACTTCACCAGGACAGGCCGCATCCAGCATCCCGCACCCGACGAACCCGCTGTGCAGAGGCTCGTGTCCGGACCCGCCACCCGACACCAGACCGACCTTCCCAGCGGTCGGCCCGCCCGCGCGGATGATGTAGCGATCGAACGTGTTGACCGTCAGTGAGGGGTGCGCGGCGGCCACGCCGACGAGAGCATCGGCGAGCACCTCATCGGGCGAGTTGATGAGCTTCTTCACGATTCAGGCCCCTTCTCGACCGAATAAGAACATCAGCAGAAATCAATCAAAATGGTATGGATCAGTGGGATTTGTCAGGGCATCACCTTGCGTGTCACGCAAGTCCTTGGATGGGCCGGTCAGGTCGGACCTGCCCACGCTCGACTGATCGCGCCATGTGCGCGGCTCAGGTCAGGGCAGTGACGGCCGGCAACACTGCTCGACGAGCCGCCAGACCTCTTCGGGGCTTTCGCGCGTGAGGGCGACGGCCGCCAGGGAGGCGCAGGTATCACGGCGCAGGCGGCGGATGCGGGCGCGTACTTCGTCGAGGGCGGCTGGTGCCACGGAGAGGCTGTCGCAACCGAGGCCGATGAGGAGGGGCGTGACGAGGGGGTGTGCGGCGGCGTCGCCGCAGACGGAGACCTGACGGTGGTGGCGGTGTGCTGCCGTGACGACTTGGGCGATGGCGTTGAGGACGGCGGGGTGTGCCGCCAGGGCGGGGGTGGCGGTGGGGTCGCGCCGGTCCAGGCCCAGGATCTGGCAGGTGAGGTCGTTGCTGCCGATGGAGAGGAAGGCGGCTTCGCGGGCGAGGTCGTCGGCAGCAGCGACGGCTTCGGGGAGTTCCACCATGATGCCCAGGGGCGGGGGCGCGACACTGGCTTCGTCGGCTGCGGCCTGGAGAAGGCTTCGGCAGGCGCGCAGTTCGTCGATGCCGGCGACCATGGGGATCATGATGCGCAGGTCTGTGTCGGCTCCGGCGCTGAGCAGGCTGCGGAACTGATCGGCGAAAGCATCGGGTTGGGCGAGCATGAGGGGCAGGCCGCGGCCCAGCCGCTGGCCCTGGCGGGCTCTGGCGAGGAACGGCGGGAGTTTGTCGTCAGCAAAGTCGAGGGTGCGGGCGGTGACGGTCCGTCCGGAGAGTGCGCGCAGCACCGGGACGAGGGTGGCCGCGTGCTGGTTGCGGGTGGGCCAGGCGGGATGGTTGAGGAAGGGCAGCTCGGTGCGGAGCAGGCCGACGCCGTCGGCGTTGGCGGCCAGAGCCGCTCGGGCCTCGGAGGGGGTCGCCACGTTGGCCCGCAGCACCACGTGGTGGTGGTCCAGTGTCTGGGCGGGCAGGTGGCGCTCTTCGGCGAGGGCGAGGCGGCGGGTGCGGGCGGCGTCCATGGCGTGCAGGGCTCTGGTGCGTTCGTCGTCGTCGGGGTGGGCGACGGCGCTGGCCTGGTCGGTGTCGACGAGGATTTCCTGCCCGTCCGGCAGGTCGAGCAGGGCGGGGTCGACGGCCAGCAGGAGGGGGATGCCCTGAGAGCGGGCGACGATCGCGGCGTGGGAGTTGGGGCCGCCGGTGACGGAGATGGCGGCGGTCACTGTCTGGCCAGGTTCCAGCAGGTCCGCCGCGCCGATCTCGTGGGCGACCAAGACGAGGGGCTGCTCAGGTGCGAGGTTCGTGTCGCCGTGCAGGTGGGCCAGGACGCGGCGGCCGACCTGCCGTACGTCTGCCGCGCGTTCGGCGAGGGTAGGGTCGTCCAGGGTGGCGATGGTCCGGGCGTAGGTGTCGATGGCCTGCCGGACAGCTACGGGTACCGGCTGCCCCTGGCGCGCTCGCCTGATCGCCTGTTCGCGCAGGTCATGGTCCTGCGCGATGTAGCTGTTGACCTCCATGATGTCGGCCTCTTCGTCGTTGCCCCGTTCACGCAGCGAGGTGGACAGCTCGAGCAGGCGGGTGGCGACGGCGTCGAAGGCGTCGGTGATCTGCCGTGCGGCGTCGCCACTGGTGCGGTGGGGGAGCGCGGTTCTGCTGGGCGAGTGGTCGGTGCGGTGCAGGAATCCCAGGGCTATGCCAGGTGCGGCGGTATGACCGGCGTAGGTGTGGCGGTTGGTCATCGGGCCACCATCGTCTCGGCGAGTGCGCGGAAGATCAGGGCGGTGGAGGTGGCTCCCGGGTCCTGGTGGCCGATGCTGCGGGCGCCGAGGTAGGAGGCACGGCCCTTGCGTGCCTGCATCGGGGTGGTCGCGCGCATGCCCTCCTCGGCAGCGTCGGCGGCGGCCAGGGCCGCGGCCGCGAAGTCGGCTCCGGCGCCTGCGTGCTGCTGGAAGGCGGCCAGCGCGGGAGCGTAGGCGTCGATCATGGTCTTGTCGCCGGGTGCGGCCGCGCCGAGCTTCTGGACACTCTCCAGGCCGGCGGCGAGTGCGGTGGCGAACTGCTGCGCGTCGGTGGCGGGTGCGTCAAGGGCCTTGCCCATGGCGCGGAAGGCGCCGCCGTAGAGCGGGCCGGAGGCGCCCCCGACGCTCGAAATGAGGGTGGTGCCCGTCTTGACCAGCACGGCCCCGACGGTGTCCGGCTTGGAGTCGGCCAGGGCCGTGGTGACGGCGGAGAAGCCGCGTTTCATGTTGACGCCGTGGTCGGCGTCACCGATCGCCGAGTCGAGCTGGGTGAGGTGGTCCTTGTGCTTGTCGACAGCGGCGGCGATGGCCTGCACCCACGTGCGGGCGAGGTCGATGTCCACGGAATCTCCGTTCATGGTTGGTGCGTGGCGGGTTCACGGTTGGGCGAGCCGGGGGCGGGGGCGGATGCGGGAGGGGCGGTCAGGTGAGCTGGATCGGGAAGACTCCCGCCCGGCCCTCGCGTATGGCGCGGCCCCGCCCCCGGCTCGGTTCAGGCGCCCCAGCGCAGGGCTGGGGTGTTCACGGGTGCGTCCCACAGGGACAGCATGTCGGCATCGGCCTTGCACACGGTGATGGAAACACCAGCCATGTCCAGGCTGGTCACGTAGTTCCCGACGAGGTTGCGGGCGATGACGACGCCCTTGTCCGCCAGGGCGGCCGCGACGTCGTTGAAGACCACATACAATTCGATAAGCGGTGTGCCACCCAGGCCGTTGACCATGACGATGGTCTCGTCCCCCGCGATGAGCGGCTGGTCGGCGAGGATCGCATCCAGGGCGGTGGCCACGATCTCCTTGGCCGGACGGAGCTTTTCCCTCCTGCGTCCGGGTTCGCCATGGATGCCTACGCCGACTTCCATTTCGTCCTCGGGCAGGTCGAAGCCTGGCTTGCCCGAGGCGGGGGTGGTACAGGCGGTCAGCGCCACAGCGAAGGACCGGGAGGCGGCGTTGACCCGCTTACCCATCTGCGCCACCGCGGCGAGATCGGCGCCCTTCTCGGCGAGAGCGCCGGCGATCTTCTCGACGAAGACGGTGGCTCCGGTACCCCGGCGCCCGGCGGTCCAGGTGGAATCCTGGACGGCCACATCGTCGTCGACCAGCACCGTCTCCACCGTGATGCCTTCCTCGGTGGCCAGTTCGGCGGCCATCTGGAAGTTGAGGACGTCGCCGGTGTAGTTCTTCACGATGAACAGCACGCCGGAGCCGCCGTTGACGGCCTGGGCTGCGGCCAGCATCTGGCCCGGGACGGGCGAGGTGAACACCTCCCCGGGACAGGCGGCGTCCAGCATGCCGAGTCCCACGAAGCCGCCGTGCAGCGGCTCGTGCCCGGAACCGCCGCCGGAGATGAGAGCGACCTTGTCCGGTCCGGCGCCGCCGCGCCGGGTGATCACCTTGTTCTCCGCGTCGACCCTCAGATCCCGGTGGGCGGCGGCAATACCCGCCAGGGCCTCGTCGAGAACCGAGTCGGGAGCGTTGATGAGCTTCTTCATGACAGGGCTCCTTCGGCAGTGGCGGGCTCGGCCACCTGGTTTGCGGCTGCGGTTGTGGCAGCTGCTGTGCGGTGGGCGTTGAGGGCGGTGTAGAGGACGCCGGCGGCGAGGGCGCCGATCACCTCGGCGGCCAGGTAGACGGGCAGCTGATCCCAGTGGACCGTGCCGTTGAAGAGCTCGCCGGTGATCATCGGGCCGAGCGTCCTGGCCGGGTTGATGGACGCCGCGGTGGCGGGCGCCACAGGAATGATGATCGCGAACACGCCGAGGCCGATGGCCAGGCCCGCGAAGCCGCCGGCCGCACGCCGGTCGATGGCCCCGAAGACAACGAACGCGAGGATGAACGTGCCGATGGCTTCGGCCAAGAAGGCCTGGCCGGCGCCGACACCGGTGCCGTAGGCGGCGATACCGAGGCCGACATCGACCGCCTTCTTCCCCAGCACCCCGACGATCGCGAGCGCCCCCAGCACCGCACCGGCCACCTGGGCCGCGATGTAGCCGGGGACGTCCCGCCAGGGCATCTTCTTCGTGGCGGCCAGCGCCAGGGTGATGGCCGGGTTGATCTGGCAGCCCGAGATATGGCCGATCGCATAGACCATGGCGATGACAGCGGTGGCGAAGGCCAGCGAGATCATTCCCAGTTGCGCCATGGTGAAGGGGGCGTCGCCGCCGACGATGAGCGTTGCGGGGACCGAACCGACACCGATGAACACCAGCACCGCGGTGCCCAGCATCTCGGCCACAAGCTTCTGTGAGTAAGAGTTTTCTTCCATGATGGCGCCCAGCGCCGAGCGGCAGCTTGGGCGTCTCACCTCCTCCGCGCGGAGCGGGCTATGAAGGGAGGTGGCCGCCAGGTGGTCAGGGGTCGGGCACCTGGCGGCCGGCTCAGGGGAACCGGATAACCAGCGAAATCCGGCAAGACGTTCACTATGGATGAACGTTGTTCCGGAAGTTAGGCCCGTGTTTCAGGCCTGTCAAGAGGTTCGGCGACTCTTGGGCGGGCCTGCGGACACGGGAAAGGCCCCACGGCGGCGTGCCGTGGGGCCTGGGTACAGGTGCCGGGGAGCGGGAAGGCGGGCAACCGCTGCAGGGCTGCTCGTGGGTGCGCAGCGGGCGGATCAGGTGCTTGCGATGCGGGCGACCCCGCGGGGGGCACCCAGGTCGCGGGAGAGGTTGCGGGCGGTCTCCCGGACCGCGACGGCCAGCTCCTGGCGTGCCGATTCGGCCAGTAGGCGCTCGACAGCGCCGACAATGCCGATGGCGCCGACCACCTCGCCGGAACGGTCGAAGACAGGGGATGCGATGCCCGCGTCCCCGATGGCGGATTCCTGGTCCTCGATCGCGTACCCCGTCCTGAGAATCTCCTTCAGCTGGCCGGCCAGCTCCTCCCGGTCGGTGATGCTGGCGCCGGTGAGCACTGCCGGGTCGCCCAGGAGCAGCCGCTCGCGCTCGGACGCCGGGGCGAACGCCGCGATGGCCTTGCCCAGGGCGCAGGTGCTCCACGGGATGCTGGCTCCCACCTCGAGGATCTGCACGGCACCCTCCGGCCGGAAGGCGTGGTGCACCACCAAGACATGGTCGCCGGTGAGCACGGCCACCCACACCGCCTCGTTCGCCCGGGTGGCGAGCTGGTCCGCCCAGGTCAGTGAGCGGGTCCGCAGCTCCTGGGTGTCCAAGTAGGCGTTGCCCAGCTGTACCAGGTCCGGGCCGAGCTGGTACTTGGAGCTGTCCCGGTCCTGCACCACCAGCCCCTCGCGCTCCAGTGTGCGCAGCAGCGCATGGACGGTGGGCTTGGCCACGCCCAAGCGGTCGGCCAGCTCGGTCACACCCAGCCGGGGCCCAGTGGATGCGAGCTCCCGCAAGATCTGCACCGCCCGATGCACCGCTTGCACCATCGAAGAATTCTCCTCGTTCAGTATTGATGAACAATGTTCCGAGATATAGCGTGGTTGTTCATGAGCAACCTTGTCGGCATCGTACTCGTGTCCCACAGCGCCGAGCTCGCCGCAGGCCTTCGCCTGCTGGTGGAGCAGATCGGCTCCGACACAGTCCCCGTCGCCACCGCCGGAGGAACCGCCGACGGCCGGATCGGCACCAGCTACGACCTCGTCCTCGCCGCGATCCGGCACGCCGACCGCGGAGCCGGCGTCGTCGTGCTTCCCGATCTCGGCAGCTCCGTCCTCACCGCCCGCACCGTGCTGGAAGACCATCCCCGCACCGACGTCACCATCGTCGACGCGCCCTTCGTCGAAGGAGCCGTCGCAGCCGTCGTCACCGCCGCATCCGGCGCCGACATGAAGACCGTCGCCAACACCGCCAAGGAGGCCCGCAATGTCCCCAAGCTCTGACGCCACCGCCACGACCGCCACCACAACCACGGCGAGTCACGTAACCTCCATCATCCTGCCCGCCAACCTGCACGCCCGTCCAGCAGGCCAACTCGCCCGCGCCGCAGCCCGATTCACCAGTGCCATACAGCTGGAGCACAGCGGCCGGACAGTCAACCCGACCGGCGTTCTCGCCGTTATGGGGCTGGGCGCCACAGCCGGCAGCACCGTGACAGTCCGTGCCGAAGGCCCCGACGCAAAACAGGCCGTCAAGACATTGACCGACATCCTCGCCACCGCCGAATAACCCGGAGCCCGGCCAGCCGCCGATTCCGCCATGAGGATCCGAGACGAGTGGAGGTGGCCGAGGATGACCACCCCGGCCATGCCCACGTCCGACACCGACGTGGACCTACCCCCGCGGACGGAGCACATCTGCCCGCTGCCGCACATCCCCGAGAGCGTCTGCGCCGTGCGCCGCCGCGCACGCACGGTCCTGGCCCACTGGGCCCTGCCCACGGAGACAGCCGACGACGCCCTCCTGGTGATCTCTGAACTGATCACCAACGCGATCGCCCACGCACTGCCCCCAGCAGTGCTGCGGCTGTCGATGCCCATGGTCGGCGGCCGTCGCGGCCTCCGCATCGAGGTCACAGACGCTGGGCCCCTAGTGCTGGATTCCTCTTTAGCTGGGTATATGTCCTGGTGGCGGGGTAGTTGAGGGTGCTCGGGGGCGGGTGCTGGGCGATGGTTTTATGGGCACGGCCGGAGCGTGACGAGGACGAGCGGGCTGTCGTGCGCCGGTTGTCGCGGGCGCGGAAGGCTCCGCGGGATGTGGTGATGCGGGCCCGGATGATCGAGCTGAGCTGGTCGGGGCTGCGGGTGCCGGCGATCGCGGTGGAGCTGGACTGCAGCCAGAAAACGGTCCGCTGCTGGCTGCACCGCTTCAACCGATCAGGTCTGCAGGGACTCGATGATCTGGGTGGGCAGGGCCGCAAGCGGCGGATCACCGAGCAGGAGCGGTCCCGGGTCATTTCCCTGGTCAAGACCGTGCCGCCGGGGCGGCTGCGGTGGGAGCCCGTCGGGGAACTGTGGGCCTTCGACGAGTCCGGGCCGGCCGAGTGGACACTGGATTCTCTGGCCGCGCAGGCGCGGGCCGAGGGGATCGAGGTGGGCCGATCGCAGGTGCGCCGCATCCTGCTCGCCGAGGGCGTGCGCTGGCGCCGCACCCGGTCCTGGATGCGGTCGAAGGACCCGGACTTCGTCCCAAAAGGACACGGATCATCGGCCTCTACACCCAGCCGCCCGACGACGCGACGGTGATCTGCGCCGACGAACTGGGGCCGGTGATCCCCCGGACCTTCCCGCCCGCACCCGCCTGGTCACCCGACGGCCACCGGATCAAGGCGGAACTCGACTACAGCCGCGGACCCGAGAAAACCTGGATATACGGCGGCTTGCGTGTCCGGGACGGCCAGCAGATCACCATGGCCGCTTCCTCCCGCAACAGCGTCTTCTACCAGCAGTTCCTGCAACTGGTCGAGGACGCCAACCCCACCGGTGAGATCTGGATCGTCACCGACAACCTGTCCTCCCACAACAGCCTGTCCACCCGGACCTGGCTGGAGGACCACCCCCGGATCCGCCACGCGTTCATCCCGGTCGGCGCGTGCTGGCTCAACCTCCAGGAAGGCTGGTGGCGGATCTTCCGCAAGACCGCCCTGGCCGGGCGGTCCTTCGCCAACCCCGACGACATCACCCAGGCCACAGCCCTGGCCACCACACAGCTCAACTCCCGCGCCCGACCCTGGATCTGGGGCCGACCCGCCCCGCCCACCCGCCAACTACGACGCCGATATGTGTACATCCAAAGAGGAATCCAGCACTAG
>NZ_JBSFYW010000044.1:0-77384 GCF_053599975.1 Streptomyces sp. NPDC005141
TCCGCCGCCAGCAGCTCGGCCACGTCCGCGAGACGGATCAGGCCGTGCAGGGTCAGGATCAGCCGGACCGTGCGGCGGCAGACGGTGACCGCGCGCAGGTCGTGGGGGATGTGGAGCGTGTAGTCCCAGGGTTCGGTTTCGGGCATGAGTGAACTCCGTTCGTGAGATGAGGAGTCGACCGAGCTCGGCGGCGCCGGGCGGTGGCAGTGCCACAGCCGTCGTGGCAGGACGGAGTGGTGCGCTTCCGGGGCCCCGATGTGTCGCAGAGTGCGCGTCGCATCACGGACGGTATGCCTTAAATTTGTGACTGGGCAAGGTGATCGCCTAATCTGACACCCGAACGGGGCATCTCGGCAGATGAGTTGAACCAGGGAGCTGAGCGCATGGCGACACGGCGACACCCCACCGCACGGCAGCTGCGACTGGGGGCCGAGCTGCGGAAACTCCGAGACGCCGCAGGCCTGAAGGCCGTTGAAGCGGCGGCCCTCCTAGGAGTGAACTCTGCCCAGACGAGCCAGATCGAGGCCGGCGTCGCAGGGGTGAGTGAGGAACGCCTACGCCGCATGGCCGCGCACTACTCCTGCGCGAGCGGGGAGTTGATCGACGCGCTGGCAGCATGGGCGACGGACCGTACACGCGGCTGGTGGGAGGAGTACCGGGGCCTGCTGCCCACCCCCTTCCTGGACCTTTCCGAACTGGAGCACCACGCCACGTTTCGCTGGGACGTGGAATTCCTGCACGTCCCGGGCCTCCTTCAGACAGAGGGGTACGCCCACGGTGTCTTCTCGCACAGGCTGCCCGAACTCACCCTCAGAGAACTCGGGTTGCGCGTCGCGCATCGCATGAAGCGGCGCGTCATCATCGAAGGCGCACAAGCCGTCCCGTACAGGGCGGTGATCCACGAAGCGGCATTGCGTATCAGGGTCGGCGACCGTGCCACATCACGGACTCAGCTGAACCGGGTCCTGGAACTCTCGGAAGCCGACCACGTGACGGTGCGCGTCATCCCGTTCGACCTGGACGGATTCACCGATGCCGGAAGCGCGATGGTGTACGCGGGCGGCGCCGTCCCCCAACTGGACACCGTCGTGCGTGACGCACCGTACGGATCGGCCTTCGTCGATTCCGGTGCTCAACTCATGAGCTTCCGAACGCTCTTTCATAGAGTCGAGGATGTGTCGCTCGATCCCACGCGGTCGCGCGACTTCATCCACAAGCTGACGAAGGAACTGTGAGGAGCCTCATGACGAACCCGCGCAACTGGCAGAAGTCCTCCTTCTCCGGAGGCGGCGACGGCAACGCCTGCGTCGAACTCGCCTCCACCCCCGCCACCCTCCACCTCCGTGAGTCCGACGACCCCGCCGTCGTCCTCACCACCAGCACTGCCTCCGTGAGTCACCTCCTCCAGGCCATACGCACCGGAGCGGTCGCCGCGCCCCGGACGTAACAACCCTTCGACGAAGCCCGTCCGGCGTTCCACCCGCAACGCCCAGCACGCCAAGGAGCAGCAGACCGCCGCCCGGAACGATGTCGACGGCGCCCAGGGGCTGCTGGACGCGGCGAAGAAGCTCGCCGCCCACGCGAAGGGACTGCGCGAGGACGCCGCCCGCCGCACGGTGAAGAAGCTTCACGAGGCGTCCGACGCCGGTATCCGCAACCGGCACTGGTGGGAGGAGTCCGTCGACTGGATCTCCGACCACTGGGACGAGATCGTCGGCGGAGAACTTCGACGGCGTGCCGCTGTCGGCGACGGTCACGGTCTCCGTGCTGGGCGCCAAGAGCAAACAGGGTGTGGTCCTGTCCACCGACCCGCGGGTCATCGCGGAGAGCCTGCGCACCATCACGCCCCGCCGCGAAGGTGACGCGTGGCGCACGGTCACCACCGTGGAGATCCCCGAAGTCGGCGTCACGGCCCGGACGTTCGGCGTCGAGGACGTTCCCGTGGCACAGGGCGACACCCGTACCCTTCGTATGGCGCTGACCCAGACGTACATCCCGGTCCCGGGAACCACCGACCAGGTCGTTCTCGTCTCCGGGGCCAGCCCGGTGCTGGATCTGGCCGAGGCGTTCCACGACATCTTCGACGCGGTGACCAGCACCTTCCGCTTCGTCTGACCGAGACTTCAGGACTCCAGGAGGGGGAACCGACATGGGCAGTGGCGGCAAGAGCGACCTCGCGCTCCCGCTGAGCGAGCTGGAGGACTACGGCGGGCGGCTGCGGGACATCAAGACCCGGCTGAACCACACCAAGAAGCTCTTCGAGTCCTACAAGGACGACCTCGGCGACCACACCGTCTACGACGCCCTGGACGACTTCGAGTCCGGCTGGGAGGACGGCCGCGAGGACATCGGCCAGGCCCTCGACGCCCTCGCCGAGATGTCCGACGCCGTCGTCCGCGAGTTCAGGAAGCTCGACGACAAGCTGGCCAAGGACGTCTCCGAGGGAGTGAAGACGGAGAAGAAGGGCGGGGCGAAGTAGCCCGACGGCGGCCGGGACATGCGGAGTTGGGCAGCGTCTCCGAGGGGCCGCGTCGTGATCGAAGCGCTCGGATGATCCGACCCGTGGGGTTCTTCACCGAACTCGCCCCCGGGTGGGGACTCCCCCTGGACGGACTCATGCGGAACTCCGTGAACCCGACGGGAGAACCGGACGAGGCGGAGATCATCGCCTATCTCGGAAACGGTGCCGGGATCTGGAGCGAGATGAGCGCGGGGGCCGACGTCCTGGACCCGGAGGCTCCTGACCTGTCCGGCATCGGTTCGCTCCACACGGACGGAACCTGGCTGTGGCGCCGGGACCTTCCCTACTATCTCGGCAAGTACCACGTCTCCCTGCCCCCGGATTTCGTCACACACGTCAGGAACGCCCACCACCGGGTTCCGGAAGTGCCGGAGAAACGGCTGCTGGAGATCCTGACGGGGGATCTCGGAATCGACATGGATTGAGCAGTGTCCGGCCGAGGGACATGAAGGCGATCACCCGCAGGCGCCCGCCTCAGCCCACCTCGTTCTCCGCCACCGCGCTGCCGTGGACGGTCACGTCGCCGCCGTAGAACAGGCCGGTGAAGACCGGTGAGTAGGTCAGCTGGACCTCGACCTCGACCTGTTCGGCGTCGGCGGCCACGCAGTGGGTGGCGGCGATGTCGGCGCCGGACATGCCCATCTCGCGGGCGAACGCCTTCACTCGGGCGCCGCAGTTCTCGAAGTTGATGGGCGCCGGGCCGTTCTCGTTCTCGTAGAGGGAGTCGAGGTCGATGTCCTGGGCCGCGAAACGGGCCGCCTGTTCGGCGATGTCGGCGGCTCGTTCCCGCTTGGAGATGGACATACCGCCGTCGATGACGAAGGCCGAGAGCGACAGGAAGAGGAGCGCGAAGATGATGACCGCGCCGGCACCCGAGCCGCGGTCGTCGAGACGCGCGCGGCGTGCCGCGATCCGGCCGCGTACCGCGGAGCCCGGCTTCACGCCGTCCTCCGGAACGGGTCGAGCGGCGAGCTGAAACGGGCCTGCAGGGTGGTCGGGACATCGAGGCCGATCATCGCGAGGCCCCGCACCTCGCAGCTCACCTCGACGGTGAAGAGCGTGTCCGGTTCGAATCCCGCGCTGGTCTGCGACACCGTCACCGGGCCCGAGCAGACGTCAGCTAGGTCGGCCTCGGCCGCCTTCCTCGCCTCTGCCATGGCGGTCGCGTGGTCCTTCTGGATCGAGCCGGCGCGCGCGGCGTCCCGGGCGGCGCCGTCCAGCGCGCCCCGTCCGTCGACCAGTTGCCCGAAGGCCACCAGCACCAGAATGAAGAGGATCATCACCGGGGCGAGGATGACCACCTCGATGGTGGACAGCCCCCGGTCGCACCCGGCGGAGAGCCGGTCGCGTCGGGCCGAGAACTGGCCGCGGAGGGCGGACGCGCGGGCGAAGAACGCGGACGTCCGGCCGCGGATGGCGGCGAACACGCCCTCCGTTCCCCACACTTCCGCTCCCCCCATCAGTTCCCCTCCTCCTTCACGAACCGCTCCACCGGTCCAGACGACCGCGCGTGCACCGTCAGATCCAGGCCCGGGAAGACGGAAGGAACCCTCGCCGTGATCTCGACGCCCACGGTGTTCTGCTCCGGCTGGAGCAGCGTCACGTCCGGGGACAGCACCAGCTGCGGGCCGAGCTGGCGGATGTAGCTGTCGACGACGTCACGTGCCTCGCCGCGCCAGGCGCCGGGCTGCGCGTCGGCCGTGGCGCGGGCCTTGCGGGCACCCGCCTGGGCCGCCGCCTGGGCCACATGGTCCGCGAAGAAGTACAGCGCGAACTGCACCGTCGCGAAGATCATGAAGAAGAGCACCGGAGTGAGCAGCACGAACTCGATCGCGGTCATGCCGGAGTCGCCGCGGGCGGAGGCTGCCTCCACCCTGCGGCGCACCCAGCGACGTACACCTCGACGTGCTCGCACCCGTATCCCCGTATGAATTCAGCAGGTCTTGCCCGCGTCGGCGCCCTTGATGCAGTCGCCGACCTTGTTGGCTCCCTCGCTCAGCGCGGCGTTGATGATCGCGGCGACCACGCCGACGATGGCGACGACGACGGCCGAGATGATGACCCACTCGACCGCGGACGCACCCCGGTCGAGTTCGCCGGAGCGGGCACGCTGCACCCGGCCCTGGAGGAAGGTGATCAGGAAGTCCACCCCCGGGATCCCGGTGCTGAAGTTCCGTCCGTTCATGGTGAGTTGTCCTCTCGAAGGATAGTGGTGGTCGACTGGTGACGTTTCGGGCACCGCGGATGCTCAGACCTGGAACACGCGCATCGCCGCCGGGAAGATCAGGAAGACCAGGAAGCCCGCGCACAGCAGCAGTTGGGCGACCAGCATCGACTGCGACTTCTCGCCAGCGCTGCCCTCGATCTCGGAGAGTTCGCGGTGGCGCATCGTCTCGGCGCGCGAGGCGAGCGACTCACGCACCTTGGCGCCGTCGTCCGCGACCAGAGCCAGGGAGGCGGAGAGGTCCTTGAGCTCCTCGACGCCGAGTTCCTCGCCGAGCGAACCGAGCGCCTGCCACTGGCTGATGCCGGTGATGCGGGCGTCGGCGAGCGCGTTGCGGATGCGCTGTGTGGCCCAGCCGTCGGAGATCTCGGCGGCGGCCATCAGCGCCTCGGGCAGACCGCGGCCGCCCGCCAGGCTCATCGACACCAGGTCCAGATACGCGCCGATCACCCGCCGCAGGTCGCGCCGCTTGTCCACCGCGTCCCGCCGTACCTCCACATCGGGGAGGAAGAAGAAGACGATCGCGAAGAGCAGCGCCAGCCAGACCGGGATGATCGGACTGCGGCCGACGCCGAGCGTCCAGACGACGGCGAAGAGGAGCGGGCCGAAGAAGACACCGGCCGCGGCCAGCAACACCTTCGTCGCGAGGAACCTCTCCCAACTCCGGTCCAGGACCGCCAGGTCGGCACGGAGCGAGCGCTGCTCCCAGCCCTGCTGGAGATAGAAGTCGGCGATGCGCGTGCCCACGTGGGCGCGCAGGCTGCCGAGGCGCCCGGTGTCCTGCTGACCGTGGTGGGCGGACTCGTACGCCGCCCCCCGGGCCCGCATCGCGTCGATGCGCCTGACCTGCGCGACGGCACTGCGCTTCGAGGGCATGAGCGCGCGGACGAGGGCGTAGACGCCCAGGCCCAGGACGGCGCCGATCAGGATTGGCATGGTCAGGTTCATCGGCGTACCGCCTCATCACCAGGAACCGGCGTACGGGGGCGCACGAACTGCACGGACGACCCGTCCCGGACCAGGAACCGCTCCGGCGTCTCGATCGTGGACAGCTTGCGCAGCCACCAGAAGCCGAGGGCGAACAGGCCGCAGACACAGGCGAGTACGAGCTGTCCGACCGCCGTGCCGTACGGCTCGACGAACTCACGGTTGAAGATCGACAGCCCGAGGACGAAGGCGATGGAGACCGCGACGACGATCTGCACGGAGCGCCGGGTCGAGGCACGCTGGGCCATCACGCGCTGCCGCATGTCGACCTCCTCGCGCGCCGACTTGGCGAGCGCGCCCAGCACTTGGCGCAGACCGGGGCCGCGCAGCTTCGCGTTGAGGATGAGCGCGGCGACGATGATGTCCGCGGACGCGTCGTCGATCTCGTCGGCCAGGTGCTGCAGGGCCTCGGGCAGCGGCGTACGGGACCGCAGCCGGTCCACCAGCGCGTCGAGATGCGGCCGCAGCACGGGAGCGGAGGCGCGCGCCGACGCGGGGATGGCCTGCTCCAGGCCGACCGCGCCCGCGATGGTGTCGCGCAGCGACTCGGTCCAGGACGCCAGCGCCTCCACACGCCGCATCGCGGCCCGCTCCTCCGAGGCGCCGCCGAAGAGCTTGTCCCAGAAGAAGACGAGGATGCCTGCCGCGATACCGGCCACGGCCCAGCGCGTGAGGAGGAGGACGACGAGACCCGCCAGGGCGGCGATCGAGCCGCGCTGTCCGGCGAAGCGGATCAGTTCGTTCGCGCGTTCGCTCGCCTTCTGCTTCTCGTGCTCGGGCTTGGCGGGCAGCCCGCGCACGGCGACGGCGAACAGCGCGAGGCCGCCGCCTACGGCGACACCGCACGCGAGCGCGTACAGCACGGTCGTGGAGAACAGCCCGCCCATGGAGCCGAGCGAGTCGAGCGCCGCGAGCGACGTCGTGCCCGGTGTCGCGGGCGTCATGTCCTGGGTCATCGTCGTCACCAATTCCCGCTGCCGGGCAGCCGGTAGCCCTGTGCGATGAGTTCGTCGAGGCAGGCGATGGGCGCGTGCGGGACGATCCGTCCGTCCGGGGCCTCGGCGAACACCTCGCTGGACAGCACCCGGCCGTCGACGCCGTTGACCTCGCGCACGGACGTCACCATGCGCTGGAGGCGGCCACCGGACTCGTATTCGTTGCGGCGCTGGATGAAGACGACGAAGTTCACCGCGCCCGCGATGAGCATCTGGCTGGCCTCGATGGGCAGTCGCTCGGTCGCCTGGAGCGCGTACGTGGAAATGCGGTTGAAGACCTCGCTGGAGCTGTTCGCGTGGATCGTGGAGAGCGAGCCGTCGTTGCCCTGCGACATCGCGTTGAGCATCGTCACGATCTCGTCGCCGAGGACCTCACCGACGATGACGCGGGAGGGGTTCATACGGAGCGACCGGCGGACCAACTCGGCCATCGTGATGGCGCCTTGGCCTTCCGAGTTGGGCAGGCGCTCCTCGAAGGCCACCACGTTCGGGTGCAGGTCGGCGAAGGTGTCGAGGCCGAGTTCCAGGGCGCGTTCGACGGTGACGAGCCGCTCGTGCGTCGGAATCTCGTTGGCGAGGGCGCGCAGCAGCGTCGTCTTGCCCGCGTTGGTGGCTCCCGCGATCATGATGTTCTTGCGGGCCCGTACGGCGCAGGCCAGGAAGTGCGCGACCTCGGGGGCCAGGGTGCCGTTGCCCACCAGGTCGGACATGAAGACCTTGCCCATGCGCGCGCGGCGGATCGACAGGGCCGGCCGACGGGTGACGTCCATGACGGCGGAGAGCCGGGAACCGTCCGGCAGCCGCAGGTCGAGCTGCGGGTTGGCGGAGTCGAAGGGCCGGGAGGACAGACCCGAGTAGGCGCCGAGGATCTGGATCAGCTCGATGAGTTCCTCGTCGTTCTCGGCGACGGAGTCCCCCTTCGCCTCCCGGCCGTCCGCGTAGCCGATGAAGACCTGGTCGTACCCGTTGATGTCGATGTTCTCGACTTCCGGGTCGTCGAGCAGCGGCTGGAGGCGGCCGACACCGAAGAGCGCGGCGTGCACGGCGGCCGCGTACTGCTCCTCGGTCTCGGCGTCGAGCGGGGTCCGGCCGAGGTTGATCTCCGTGCGGGCGTGGTCCTCGAGTATCTGGGCGATGACGGCGCGGGCGTAATGCCGTTCGTCCTCGCTGGACATCGGGGTGACGCCGCGGACCTGGTCCTCGCGGCGCTGCTCGGAGATACGGTCACCGGCGTCCTGCCGGAACCGCTTGACCAACTGGTGGTCGACGGCGGTCATCGGCCGGCTCCGGCAGCGGGCTGCCCGTGCGCCCCATGGGGTCCGTCGGCGGGTACGGACCAGGCGGCGCCGTACTGCTGGTACAGATCCGCGGTCACCTTGCGGGCCGAGCGGATCAGCAGTGACTTGTCGAGACGGCCGCGCCGGCGTCCGGCCAACTGGTCGGCGCCCGCCGGATCGTCGGCGAGCGTGCCCACGACCCGGGCACCGGTCTGGGCCGCCACGAGCATGTCGTTGACCTGGTGGACGAGCTTGGCGGAGTCGCTCGGGTCGGCGATGAGGATGACGCCGATGAACGGTGTGGCGAGGCCGGCGGCGCCACGCGGGCCGCCGTGCAGCTTGGCGGAGAGCGCGGCGGCGCGGTCCCGGACACGCGCGATGGCCTCGGGTTCGGTACGGGAGAGCAGCAGCACCAGGGCGGCGTGCGGGAAGAGTTCGACGGCCGGGGTGTCTCCGCTGATGCGCCCGCAGTCGGCGATGACATCGGCGGGCGCGTTCGGGGAGTCGGCGAGCTGCGCGAACGCCCGGCCCAGGGTGGGCCAGAGTCCGGCGAGACCGGCGGCCTGCTCGGCCATCCCGAGCCCGACCAGGACTTCGAGGCCGCCGCTCAACGGCTGCACGTGGTCCCAGAGTTGGTCGGGCACGAGCCCGCGCCGGGCAGTCGCCGCGATCGACAGCATGCCGGTGTTGGGGTTCAGCGGGCCGCCGTGGGCCGCCGCGCTGCGGTACACGAGGTCGCCGCCTGCCGGGTCGGTCTCGGCGAGCAGGACCCTGCGGGGCCAGACCGCCGAGAGTGCCACGGCGGCGGTGGTGACTCCGGGGGAACCCTTGTCTGCGGCGAGGGCGATGAGCGCCATGGGTCTCTACTCACTCGCCTCTAGTTGCCGGGGACGATGACGACGGCGACTTCGCCGGCCGAGGAGGCGGCGGCGACGTACGGCGCCTCATCGCTGTCCACGACGAGGGTGACCGGCAGGTTGGTGCTGCTGATCGTGCCGTCCTTCCGGGAGTCGACGGAACTGACCTTCGCCCGCTCGACGATGAGGGCGTCGTCCGCGCTCGACGAGCTCGAGCCGGAGGAACTCGACGAACCGCGGCTGCCGCTGGAGCCGCTGCTGCCGACGCGGTAGACGGCGACCGTGTCACCGGACTTGATGCCCGCGGGGTACTGGCCCTCCTTGAGGGAGACGCCCACGGAGGCCTTGCCGGCCGGAACGGTGGCGCCGTTGGCGAACATCTCGCCGATGACCAGGGTCCCCGCGTAGATCGTGGACTTGGCCTTGAGCTTCTTGAGCGCCTCGACCTGGCTCCACTTGACGTAGTTGATGGACGGGTCGTCCGCCACCAGCACGGAGTCCACGTGATCGCTCACGGACTCACCGGCCTGGACCTCGCTCGTCACCTTCACGACCTCGATGCGGTCACCGGCGCGCAGCACCAGCATGGTGGCGCCCAGCGCGCCGACGAGGATCAGGAGCACCGCGAGGGCGGCCAGCGCGGGTTTGCGCTCGCGAGGCGGCGTGGGAAGACGCTCACCCATCGCCGGGTGAGCCGACGTGGCGGAACGGTTGTTGCCCGCCCCCGTACGCTCTTGGATCTTCACGCAACCGCTCCCCGTACACCCAAGAAAATGTCTGTCAATTCACGCGCCAAGTAGGACACTTCACCCCCGCGCCCCTTTACGGGACGTACCGCGCGACCTGGCCGAATAGCCAGCGCTGGAGCGAGTGTCAAGCCATGGCACCGTATCAGCCGCACAAAAGCCCCTCAAGGCGCGTCAAGGCCCGTGAAGCACACCCGACTCGACGTTATCGACGCGCAACGGAAGGCACGCGGTTCCCTGTTGAGCCCGGCGATCTCCCGGTCCGCCGAACTGTGCGGCAGCGAATCTCCCACCGGCCCGCCCCGGACGACCCGTCACGGACTGTGCACGATGCCTGCACGAGGTGCTCACGGGTGGGGCGGGGGATGTGATCTTTCAGCCACACGGGGGACCGGGCGTCAGCCCCGGGACTCGTCCCAGGGACCCTCCCTCTCGACGTCCCAAGTCCCACCGACCCCGTCCGTGACCCGCAGCCGCGCGTCACCCGGCCGCGCCGCGACGAGCGACTCGACGCCCTCGCACGACAGGCCGGTCGGGCCGACGGGCGCATCCGACCCGGCGGTCACCATGCACGGCTCAGAACCCCCAGGGGTTGGGACGGACCGGACCGGACGTGTCCTCCGACCAGATCAGGCGGGCCTCGATGTCGTCGCCGAGGAGTTCGGTCAGGCGGGCGACGGCCCAACCGTTCCAGTGGACGCCGCCGCGGTACTCGGGCAGCCGGAACGCGGCGAGCCGGGAGGGAAGCGCCTCCGGGCGGAAGACGGCCTTGGTGATCTCGCCGGTGGTCTTCTTCGGCTTGGACGACCGGCGGGCGTCCAGGCAGTCGACGACCCGCTCCACGAGGTAGAGGACATAGTCGTCGGAGCCGACGGCGTCGGTGGGGCCGGTCCGACCGGGTCCCTCGGTGGCGACCGGCACGAAGCGTCCCGCCCCCGACAGATCGTCGGCCAGAAGGTCGGCGACCCGCCTGCTCAGAACGGGAGCCCCGGGGTAGCCGCTCGGAAACTCGCACCTGCGCCAGCCGGGGTTGCCGTCCCACGAGCCGCTGAACGAGGTCGGCGGATCCGACGGGGATCCGGAGATCTGCCAGCGGATGAGCTTCCTGAGGGAGCTGCCGAGGAGCAGTGTCCGGAACTCGCCCATGCGGGGCAGGAGGCGGTAAGCGAAGTTACTGGATGGGCGCGAGGTGAGAAAGGGAGCTCACTGACGCCGGCGCCGCAGGGGGTCTACCGGTCGGCACCCCACCTTGCTCGGCGCCCACTGATCGGCGCCTACTGATCGGCAAAACGGAACGTCGAGGTGATGGCGTCGAAGATGTCGAAGAAGGAGTCGGCGAGGTCGAGGACCTGGCTGCTGCCGGCGACCAGGGCGACCTTGCCCTCCTGGCCGGGCACGGGGATGAATGTCTGCATGAGCACCGCGCGGATCGTGCGCTGGAGACTGTCGTCGGGTACGGCGATGTCCTCGATGCCGTACGTGCGCGCGGCGGGACCGACGCCGGGTATCTCGACGGTGGTCACCTTGCGCCAGGCGTCGCCCTCCTTCTTGGCCTCGCGCACGGCGAGTTGGCCCGCGATCGCCTGCGGGTCGGTGGAAAGGGGCTCGCCGGACTGCGAGCGGCCGCCGACGATCGAGACGGTGACCGAGCCGGTGATCGGGGTGTCACCGCCGAAGGACTCCGCCATGCATCCGCAGTACAGGGCACCGGACTTCCAGGCGTCGGCCGCGGCCTTCCGCAGGAAGGCGGTGTAGGTGTCGCGGTACTGAGCCAGCTCCGGTCGCTGCTCGATCCGTTCGCTCACCATCCGCCGGATCGAGTCGTCCCGCGACTCCGGCCGCACGTCGAACTCCCACCACGACTCGGGCACCTTGATCCGAAATCCGCCGCGCTCGACGGTGAGCATCTCCATGTAGCGGGCCATGGCGTGTCCCCCGGGGTCGTCGTTCGTCCTGCTGTTCGGCCTGCTGTTCGGCCTGTTCGACCGGTTCGGCTCGGGTCAGCCTACGAGGTGGGGGCCGTACGGCCTCTGGTCACACCCGGAAGCCGGGGCCGCGAAGGCGCCGGCCGGGCTTGTGAAGGTGCGGAAAGCAAAGTCGGGGTGAGGTGTGGAAGCGGGCCCGGACGCGGGTGGGTGAATGTGGCCATGGACACGATCGGGCGACGGCAAGCCTCCATTTCACACCCGATCAACCCCATATGACCCCATCCAGAAGGAGGGTTCAGCCTGGCGAAACCAAGAGCCCCACGGATACCGTCATTGCCCTTGACTGACTTCGCTCAACCGATGTCTCACGGGGAGTCCACTGTGAAGCGCCGCTCTTTGCCCGTTGCTGCCGCGTTCGCCGCGACAACAGCCCTGCTGCTGACGGCTTGTGGCGGCGGGGGTGACAGTTCGAAGGACAATGACAAGATCGCGGGGGCGGACCAGAGCGGCACGGATTCGGCTTCGCCGAGCGCGAGCGCTTCGGATGGCGTCACGCGCCCCGACCTGACACTGCCGGGCGACATCAAGGAGACCTTCCAGGGCTGGAAGACCGGCGACGCGACCAAGGACGCGGTCCTGACCGACGCCGGGCACGCCCAGACTGCCGTCACGTACGCGGTCGCCAAGGGTGACCCCAAGTCCGCCGCGCTCTCCTTCTATCAGGCCGGCTCCGCCCTGCCCGGCAGCCAGGACTGGGTGAAGACCATCGTCGACTCAGGTTCCACGTTCACCGGCGCGGTCCGCTACTACTCGCCCGATCTCGAAGTGTTCGACAAGCAGTCGGCGGGGCTTTCCTACTGCTCCGACGAGAGCAAGGCGTTCAACAAGAACCGCAAGACGCAGAAGATCGACAAGACGCCCGCGAACGACGACTCGTACGTGCTCTACAGCACCCGCCTGGAGAAGAACGACAAGGGGATCTGGCAGACCACCAAGCTCGTATCGGAACGGGGGAACAAGACATGCACGCCTTGACGAGGCGGCGCAACCGATGGCTGGTCATAGGGACCGTCCTGGGCGTCTGCGCCTTGACACCGGGCACGGCAATGGCCGGATGGGGACCCGGGGGCAAGTCGAACGGCGAGAACACGGAGACGGGCGGCGGACAGTCCGGGACCGACATCGTCTCCATGGTCCGCTACAGCGGTAGCTCCAAGGGCGGTGGCGGCAGCAAGGGCAACGTCACTCCTGTGGGGAACTGGACGCCCCCCGCCTGCTGGTACGAGCCGCGCACGGCCGAGGACTTCCAGAAGTACGTCGAGGACATGTACACCGAGACGGTCAACTACCCGGGTCAGCACAGCTACGCGAAGACCGCCGTCGGGCAGTTCCGGAACATGTACAAGGACGGCAAGTACAAGGACTACAACCTCGACATGGCCGACGAGGGAACCTGGTGGGTCGCGGTCCAGGATCCCGATCGCTGGATGGAGCCCGCGGCGCAGCTCTGCAACGAGATGCCCTTCTGGGTCGTGAACGGGGACACTCCCGACGTGCCCAACGCCGTCACCCCGAAGGTCCTCGCCGAACTGGCGTACAACAGGCTCCGGCTCCCGGAGACCGAGGTCACCCTGGCGCCCGAGAACAGCACCAAGGTGAATCTCCCGACATGGGCCTGGCTGGACAAGGCCAAGTTCAAGTCCGTTGGCGTCACCGCACAGATCAACGTGGGCGGCCTCAACATCCAGGCCACCACGACGGCCAAGCCCGTCGCCCTCAAACTCGAACCGGGCACGAAGGACGCGGAGACCTACCCGGCCTCCGGCGAATGCGCGATCAACGACGACGGTTCGATCGGCGAGCCGTACGCCAAGGGCAAGTCCGACCGGACCCCGCCCTGCGGACTCAAGTACCTGCGGTCCTCCGGCGACGGCACATTCGCTCTCAAGGCGACGGTCACGTGGGAGATCACCTGGACCGGAACCGGTAACCCGGGTCCGACGCGACTGCCGGACGGGACCTTCGGCAAGGAGCAGGAAGTCACGGTGCAGGAGATCCAGTCCGTCAACCGATGACAGCGCAGCCGCACCCGTGAGACCCAGGCCATCGACCACTCAGGAAGTCAGAGAACCCCATGAGTGACCTTCGCCTCGAAGACACCATATTCGAGGACCTGAAAAAGACCTTCTCCGATATCAGCGATCGCATGGAGACGACCCGCCGCACCCTCCGGGGGGCGGACGCCTCGGCCGTCGGCGAAGGCAAACTCGTCGAGGACGTACAGGATTTCGCCGACGACTGGGGCTACGGCATCAAGCAGCTCGGCAAGCACACCCATGGCGCGGTCAAGATGATCAACAAGATCGGCGAATCGTTCGGCAAACTCGACCTGGATCTCGCCGAGTCACTCAAGGCTTCGAAGAAGAAGGGCGATTGAGGTGGCGGGAAAGCGTCCTGCCTTCCCCCACATAGGCTGGGATCCGACGCCGGGAGATGTCGAGGACACCCGGGACCTCGCCAAAAAACTCGGCGGCCTGGCAAGCGAGTTGGGCACTGCGCTCCGCGAGCTGGAGCGGATCGAATGCGGGGCGTGGAAGGGCAAGACCGCCCTTGCCTTCACCGAGTACATCGGAGAAGACGTCACCCCTCTGATCCGCAAGAGTCACGACTCCTTCGACAAGGCGTCGCACGCCCTGCATCGGTGGGCCGGAGAACTCAAGGAGTTCCAGGAGGAGGCTGACCGGCTCGAGAAGTCCGCAGGTGAGAAGCTCGAAGCCAGGGAGAAGGCCGAACAGAAGGCCGAAGGCAAGGGCAGCGAGGAACTCGGCAAAGCCTCCGGCGCGGTGGACGAGGTCACCAACAAGGTCCACGACCTCGAAGACCGCTACAAGCAGGCCGCCGGAAAGATCAGCAAGGAGCTCGACAAGGCCGGCGACATCGCCCCGGACGAGCCCGGGTTCTGGGACAAGCTCACCAAGGGCGTCGCGGACGCCTGGGACGTCACCGGTCAGTGGATCAAGGACCACGCCGACATGATCAAATTGATCGGCGACCTGCTGAGCGACCTGACCGCGGTACTCGGACTGCTGGCCATCATCACGCTCCCATTTCCACCGCTGGCGGCGATCTTCGGAACGGCCGCACTCATCGGGAGCGGGCTCGCGCTGGCGGCACACGGGCTGGCGAAGGCTGCCGGCGCGGATGTCAGCTGGATGCAGATCGGAATGGACGCGGTCGGCCTGATGCCGGGAATCGGGATGTTCAGCAAAGGCATCAAGGTGGCCGGAGAGACCGCCGATGTCGCCAGGGTTGCCGCGGCCGGGAAGGTAGCCGCGCTCGGCAAGGGGTTCCAGGCCACCGACATCGGAAGCTCACGCATCCTGATGGCCTTCGGCAAGTCCTCGCAAGGCCTCACCGGCGGGCTCGGCAAGGCGGGCCTGGTGAAGATCGGTGGCATGTCCGACCACGTCTACGAGGTCTCGCATGCAACGAGCGGCTTGATGTCCCGGATGGGAGGGCTCGCCAGCGCCGGATATCACGAGGGTCAGTGGGCGGGTTCCAAGGGCCTGAACATGATCCCGGGAGTGAAGATCGACCCGATGGGGGCCGGAATCGCCATCGACGCCGGCCTCAAGATCTTCCCGAAGATCATGCCCATCCACCAGCACATAGGAGAAGCGCTCTTCCCCGGCGACCAGTTCGAGAAGTCCGCTGCGGGCGGTTGAGCGTCGACACCGAGTGGCGGAGCGGACACCATGGAACAGCTCACGGAGATCGTCGTGCAAGGAAGATGCGTGCGGGTATGAATGTCTGGCAACCTGAATCAGGGGAGACTCTCCTCGCCCGCGCTCCGGTCACGTTCGCCACGGGAGCGGCCATGCGCGTCAGAGGCATGCGGTGGTTCCGCGACTTCGAACGCCAGGACATTCAAGGCGAATTGCCCGGCTGGCCCGAGGGTCCGGTGTACGCAGTCCGCTCAACGGGCGGCTCGGCCGCACGGAACACCGTCAAAGGCGCGGCCATCGCTGTCGGGGTCGCCGTCTTGGGTGTCCTCGGTTCCGCGGGAGGGAACGTCAGCGGCACCGCTTTCCCCGACTCCGGCTCCGACACCCCGGACGACCGGGATGACGAGGTGCTGGACTTCCCTGTCATGTGGGCCGCGCCCGGCACGATCGCCCGTACGCTGCCCTGGCAACTCGACCCCGGGCGCTCTGACGAGAAGCACTACCGCACGCACGCGATCGTCACCGACCGCCGACTGGTCGTCGTGGGCCTCCCGTTCCACAAGAAGGACCTGAAGGCCATCGAGGACGAGGTCCTCTGGGAGATTCCGCGGTCGACCGTCAGCCGGGTCGAGCGGAAGGAATTCAAGGACGGGAACGACTTCAAAGTCACCTTCACCGACGGCTCGTGGTGCAGGCTGAGCAGCATCAGGCGGCAGCGTCTGACGCGCTATCTCGTGTCGCCGATCGACCTGATCCGCCAGGATTCCCTCACCCAGGCGCAGCGAGCAGCAGTCGAAGCCTACTCCGCGAGGGTTCAGGCTCCTGACGGCGTCTCCCCCATCATCAGTCGCCCTCCGGGTGGCCACTACCGGGTCGAATACCTTCTGCCGAACAGGCTCGATTCCTTCTTCGGCGCGTCGGAAATCAACATGCTCATGGATTCCGACGGAAAGGAGATTCAAGCTGCGGATTATCGCCCGGAAGACCTGTGACGCCCACCCGCCTGAGCCTCACCAGAACGGCCTGGACCTTCATGCAAACCTCCGCCCATCCTGCAAGCGGGGTCCCCTTGCCCCCAGCCCACGATGAGCCCCCGCCTATCTGGTTCCTCGTACCCGAAGGCTTCTTCGCCCTCCCGCTCGCCGCCACATCCGAAGAACGCGCGGAACGCGCCCAGTCCTTCGTCCGAGAGCTCTACTCCCGTGGCGACGAGAGGCTCTGGGAGCCCGCTGCCCCGTACTACGCGGGGATAGCGGAGCTCATGGCACACACGGGAATCTCCTACTCGGCGATGGGGCTGTTCTCCACGGCTGCTGATGGGGAGGAGGACGGGACCACGACAGGACACGAACTCGCCGACGGTGCCGCCCAATGCGCCTTCACCGTGGCGGCCGTCCCGACCGACCAGTCGGCGCAGGACACCGATGTCGTCGCACAGGGAATCCTCTCCATCCTCTCCGGCGACCCGTACAACGATGCTCGTTGGCTCGATCTGCCGTGCGGTCCCGCAGTCTCCTGCGTGACGCTGCGACAGTTCGAGATCAACCCGGAGTTGACGCCGGACGGGGAGAAGTCGGATCTCCTCACGGGACAGATCCAGGTCCATGTCCCCTTCCCCACCGGCCCGTTCACGGCGGTCTTCACTCTCTTCACCGCGTCCATGGATTACTGGGCCGAGCTCTGCGACCTGCTGGTCGCCATGCTCCGAACGGTGTCCTTCATCGATCCCGCCGGCGACGTCGCCGATGGCACAACATGAACGCGGCCAGTTCGGCCCCGGCCGGGACGGACGCCAGACCGGACGGACGGCGGACGGGCGACGGAACAGCACCGCCCGTGCCCGTCGAAACCGCGTCGGATTCTCTCCGGATGCCGCCGCTCGGTGCACGATCGGCAGGATCCCCGAACCCTCTACGGACGTTCCACAGGCGGCCGGCACGCGAACCCGGCCGGCGTTGGGACGCGCGCCGACGACTCGAAGTCAGTGGTCATAGCGCCTGCTCCCTTTGCGGAACGGGGCGCTCAGGCGCATCGGGGAAGAACCTCCGAGACGTCGCGTACATTCCGTAGTAGGGGTAGAGGCGCGGAATGTCGGCGCCACCCTGACGGGCGATTGTGGCGACCTTTCGGTAAAGGCGGGCTCTGCACCTTACATTCCTGTTGGTCGGATCGAGCAGGCTCCGGCGCCGCGCCAGATACGTCCCCACCAGAGAGGCGCAGACGATCAACGCGTCGACGGCGATGAACGTGATCTGGAACCGGCGCGATTCACCGGATGCGACCAGGTCCCAGAACGGCCAAGCGCCGACCGCGAAAACGAAGAGCGGAATCGCGGCCAGACAGCCGAGAACACTGGCCTTCTCCATGTCCTGGCGCCGCTGGAACAGCATCCAGTGGACGGCCCGGTCATCAAGAAAGTCGAAGCGCACCTCCCGCCCGTACCGCTCCGCAGCTGCCTCCGCGGCGGGGACGGCCGCGATGACCCGCGAAGGAACCACGTCACGAGTGGCCCCCCGGTCGTCGACGAATTGTCCGGGTTTCAGCGCGTAGAAGTCGCCCACGTGTATGTCTCCTTCTCCACTGGGCGCCAGTGCAGCGTGGAACGAGGCTGCACGCATGCTTGGCTGCGGGGCAGGCGAAGGGGCTCTGGACAGACCGAGGGACTGGACTCCCCGTCCGCCGCGAACCTCCAGGGAGCCGAATCAGTTTCTGCACAAACACGTTGCCGAAACGGCGCCCCCGACGGTCGTGCGGGACTCCATCACTGCGTCGCGGCACGGACACGGGTGCGACCGGGCGCAGCGCGCCCCGTCGCACCCGTTGCGGACCGCGTCGTCCCGCTGCTAGCCCTTGACACCCTTGGCCAGCTGATCGTCAAGGTCCTCGTACGCCTTCGCGGCGTCATCGAGGAATTTGGCCATGCCCTTGAGGCCCTCAAGGGTTTCCTTCATGCCCTTGGTGAACTCCTTGAAGGAGTCGTCGAAGGCCTGGGAGCCCTTGGCCGTCGTGTAGCCGTCGGCGACGAGGCCGTCGATGTAGCTGTCGAGGCCGTGGAGCTTGTCCTCCATCTTCTCCTTCTCGTGGCCGAGTCGCTTAGCAGCGTGCCGCATCTTCTCGTAAGTGATGTCCGCGTCTTTGCCGCCGGCCATGTGGCGTCCTCCATGCTTCAACTCGCCGCAGGGCCAACCCCCGTGGCTCCTGATGCGGATGGTGTGATCGTCCGCATTGAGCAAGCAGCTTACTTACGACGCTTGCAGGAGCACACCCCGGTTCTGTCACGAGCCCGCACCAGAGGCGGTGTTCGCCCGGGGCCTCCCTGGTTCCCTCACATGGGCCGTTGCCTGCGGGAAGCGGCGAGCGGCTATCGTCGAGAGCACTGTGGCCCGCGTTCCGGAAGCGGCCAGGGTGTCTGGGGGAGGACGAGCGTGCGGCTGACTCTGACCGTCGTCGACCCGCTCGGCGGCGCCACCGCCGACGTGGTTCTTGATGCGGATCCCGAGTCCTCGGTGGGGGACATCGCCAAGGAGCTGGCGGAACACGTCGGTTACGGCGGTGGTGCGCAGATCATTCCCCTCGGACAGCACCGGGGAGCCGTGGGCGGGGGCGCGCCTCTCGCGTACGTCGACGGGTATCCCGTCGATCCGGCCGCGACCATCGGCACCTCTCCGCTGCGCGAAGGCGCCGTCGTCAGTCTGCACGACCCCGCCGGATGCCTGCCCGGCGAGCCGACCGGGCTCGTCGAACTGCGGGTCGCCGGCGGTCCGGCGGCGGGCGCCGTGCACCGGCTCGGGATCGGCCGCTACGACATCGGCGCCGGAGCGTCGTCGTACCTCCGGATCGGCGACCCCGAACTTCCGCAAAGGGCCCTGACGTTGTCAGTTGCAACCGACGGAAAGTGCCGCGTCGCCGTGCACGGGGACAAGGAGGGCGTCACCCTCGACGGCGGGCCCGTCGAGGAACGCGAGGACGACGAGTGGCCGCTCGGCAGCGAGGTCGCCGTCGGTAACACCCTTCTCCAGCTGGACCGTTACTCGGTCCCCGACGCCGCGCTGAAGTGGTCGGAGGACGGCGCCGGGCTGGACTACAACCGGCCGCCGCGACTGCATCCGCCGGAGCGCGAGACCAAGTTCCGGCTGCCGAGCCCCGTACGGGACTACGAAGCCCGTCCGCTGCCCTGGCTGATGGCCCTGACACCGCTGGTCAGTGCCGTCGTCATGGTGATGGTCTTCGGACGCTGGTACTACATGATCATGGCTCTGCTGAGCCCGCTCATCATGCTGGGCAACTACTTCATGGACAAGAAGCAGGGGCGCAAGTCCCATGCCAAGCAGGTCAAGGAGTACAACGAGCACAAGGCGCGGATCGAGAAGGACGCCCAGGACGCCCTGCTCTCCGAACGGCTCGACCGGCGTCGGGCGATACCCGATCCGGCGACCGTGCTGTCGCTGGGCACCGGGCCGCGCACCCGGCTGTGGGAGCGACGGCGCACCGACGCCGACCATCTGCTGCTGCGGGTCGGCACCGGGCAGCTGCCCTCCGAGGTGGTGCTCGACGACCCGGAGCAGGACGACCACAAGCGTCAGGTCACCTGGACCATCGAGGACGCGCCGGTCGCCCTTCCGCTCGGCGAGCGGGGTGTCGTCGGCATCGCGGGACCCGGCGACTCGGCGCAGGCACTGGGGCGTTGGGCCGTCGCGCAGACCGCGGTGCTGCACAGTCCGCTGGACGTCCAGTTCTACGTCCTGACGGAGAACAGCGGCCGGGAGAGCTGGGACTGGGTGCGCTGGCTGCCGCACAGCCGGCCCGCCGGGGCCCAGGACGCCAACGTCCTCATCGGCACGGACGCCGAGACCGTCGGCGCGCGCATCGGTGAGCTGACCCAGATCCTCGACGCCCGCCAGAAGGCCGCCCGGCAGAACGGCAACAAGGCCTCGTTCAGCGATCCGGACATCATCGTCGTCTGGGACGGTTCCCGGCGGCTGCGGTCCATGCCGGGTGTGGTGCGACTGCTGCGCGAGGGCCCGGCCATGTCCATGTACGCGATCTGTCTGGACGCCGAGGAGCGGTTCCTGCCCGGCGAGTGCCAGGCCATCGTCATCGCGGAGCCCAGGCCCGAGGAGCACAGCTCCGCCCAGCAGCCGGCCCGGACCGCGCCGGCCGCCCCCGGTGGCTTCCCCTCCTTCCACGCCTGGCACGCCACCGAGCCCGACGACTCCGCGGCCGGCGCGCACAAGGCCCTCGAGCTGCGGCTGCGCGTCCAGCAGACGGGCATCGCGCGGGTACGGGACGTACGGCCGGACTTCGTGTCGGCGGCCTGGTGCGGCCGGCTCGCCCGCTCCCTGTCCCCGCTGCGCGACATCAGCGGCGAGACCGAGGACTCGGCGCTCCCCGGCGCCAGCCGGCTGCTCGACGTGCTGCAGCTGGAGCCGCCGACCGGTGACGCGATCAGCGCGCGCTGGCGGATGGGCGGGCAGTCGACGACGGCGGTCATCGGTGAGTCGTACGACGGTCCGTTCGGCATCGACATGCGACGCGACGGCCCGCACGGTCTGATCGCCGGTACGACGGGTTCCGGCAAGTCGGAGCTGCTCCAGACCATCGTGGCGTCGCTGGCCGTGGCCAACACCCCCGAGAACATGACGTTCGTGCTCGTCGACTACAAGGGCGGCTCGGCGTTCAAGGACTGCGTCAAACTCCCGCACACCGTCGGCATGGTGACCGACCTCGACGCCCATCTCGTCGAGCGCGCGCTGGAATCGCTCGGGGCGGAGCTCAAGCGGCGCGAGCACATCCTCGCCGCCGCCGACGCCAAGGACATCGAGGACTACCAGGACCTCGTACGCCGTGATCCCTCGCACGCCTCCGTGCCCCGGCTCCTCATCGTCATCGACGAGTTCGCCTCCATGGTGCGGGACCTGCCGGACTTCGTGACGGGCCTGGTCAACATCGCCCAGCGAGGCCGTTCGCTCGGCATCCATCTGCTGCTCGCCACCCAGCGGCCGAGCGGTGTCGTCTCGCCCGAGATCCGGGCCAACACCAACCTCCGTATCGCACTGCGCGTGACCGACGGCGGCGAGTCCAGCGACGTCATCGACTCCCCCGAGGCCGGGCAAATCTCCAAGAACACACCGGGCCGGGCCTACGTCCGGCTCGGGCACGCCTCGCTCGTGCCGTTCCAGTCGGGCCGCGTCGGTGGCCGCCGGCCCGGTGCCGCCGATCCGACGGCGCTCGCACCCTGGGCGGGACCGCTCGGCTGGGAGGACCTCGGGCGGGCCGCCATGGTCAAGCCGAAGGCCGAGCAGCGCGAGGAGGAGGAGATCACCGACCTCAAGGTCCTGGTCGACGCGGTGCGCGAGGCCAACCGGTCCCTCGGCATCCCGCCCCAGCACAGCCCCTGGCTGCCCGCGCTCTCCGAGACGCTGCTGCTCGACGAGATCCGGCCGCCCGCGTTCTCGGGCGGGCCGGGCAAGCTGCCCCCCGCTCCGTACGGCGTCGAGGACCTGCCCGCCGACCAGGCCCGGCGCCCCGTCGTGGTGGACTTCGCCTCCTTCGGGCATCTGCTCATCGGCGGTGCCCCGCGCAGTGGCCGTTCCCAGATCCTGCGGACGATCGCGGGCTCGCTGGCCCGCACCCACTCGGCGGCCGACGTCCATCTGTACGGCATCGACTGCGGCAACGGCGCACTACACGCGCTGACGCGGCTGCCGCACTGCGGAGCCGTCGTCGGCCGCAACCAGACCGAGCGCGTGGTCCGCCTCATCGCCCGCCTCAAGGGTGAACTCACCCGCAGACAGGATCTGTTGGCGGACAAGGGATTCGCCGACATCGGCGAGCAGCGGGCCGCGGTACCGGAGGACGAAAGGCTTCCGCACATCGTGGTGCTGCTCGACCGGTGGGAGGGCTGGCTGCCGACCCTCGGCGAGTACGACCACGGCGACCTGACCGACCAGCTCACCGCGATGATGCGGGAGGGCGCGAGCGTCGGCCTGCACCTGGTGATGACGGGTGACCGCCAGATCCTCTCCACCCGGATCGGCTCGCTCACCGAGGACAAGTACGGGCTGCGGCTCGCCGACCGCTCCGACTTCTCGCTGATCGGCATCAACGCCCGCAAGATCCCCGAGGAGATCCCGCCCGGCCGCGGCTACCGCAACGAGCACGGCACCGAGACCCAGTTCGCCCTGCTCACCGAGGATTCCACGGGTCAGGGCCAGGCCGCGGCGATCGCGGCGATCGGTGAGGCCGCCGCGGCCCGCGACGCGGAACTGCCGCGTGGCAGGTGCCCGTTCCGGGTCGATGTGCTGCCCACCCGGATCGGCTTCACCGACGCCTGGGAGATGCGCGACCCGGACGCGTCCCGCTCCAAGCTGTGGAGCCTGGTGGGTATCGGCGGCGACGACATCATGGGCTTCGGTCCGGACCTCTCCCAGGGCGTGCCGACGTTCGTCATCGCCGGCCCGGCCAAGTCCGGCCGCAGTACGACCCTGTTGAACATGGCCCGGTCCTATCTGTCCCAGGGCGTCCGTCTGGTCGTCGCCGCGCCCCGCCCGTCGCCGCTGCGCGAACTGGACGGCCAGGACGGCGTGTTGAAGGTATTCGACGAGGACGACATCGAGAGCGACGATCTGCGCGAGGCCATCGACTCGGCGTCGCGCGAGGAGCCGATCGTGGTCCTGGTCGACGACGGCGAGGTCCTGGAGGACTGCGACGCCGAGACGGTCTTCAAGCGGATCGTGCAGCGCGGCGCCGAACGCGGCCTCGGACTGGTCATCGCCGGTGACGAGGAAGACGTGTGCAGCGGATTCTCCGGCTGGCAGGTCGAGATGAAGAAGGGCCGCCGCGGCATCCTGCTGTCTCCGCAGGACTCGTCCGCGGGCGAGCTGATCGGCATCCGGACGAACCGGAGCATGGTCGGCGGGCCGGTCGCACCCGGCAAGGGCCTGCTGCACCTCGGGGACGGGGAGCCGCTGACGGTGACGACGCCGATGTGATCCGACCCGTCGGGCCGGTGGGAGAAGGAAGCGAAGGACGAGGACGCGGCGAAGGGCGAGGGGGGCGGATCCGGTGAGCGGATCGGCGAAGCCGAAGCGGCGGAGGGCCGCGGGAGCGGCGCTGCGCTACGAGCATGTGGGGCAGCGGCCGTCCGCGTGGCGGCGGACGAAGGAGAAGGCGACCTGGAGGGACGCGGGCGCGGGCTGCCTGATCATGCTGGTCGCCCTGGTGGCGATCGCCGGGTTCGCCATGACCGCACACGCCTGGGGGCCCGAGCTGTGGGGGCGGGTCGCCCCCGCCTCACCCGGCGGCGGGTACGGATTCGCGGCCGGTGTCGGCGCCCTGCTGCCGCTCGGGCTCGCCGCCGTGATCGCGACGCTCACGCGGATGAAGTGGAGGGCGAGCCCTCTCCGATCGCTCGGCTGGGTGATCGCCTCCCTGCCCGGCGTCGCGACCTGCGCCCTCTGGGCGCAGGTCGTGTTCGCGGCCGCGCGCCCCAAGCACCGACGCGACTGGAACGGCAGTTGCCACAGCAAGGGCGAAGCGTGCTGGGTCCACCAGGAGTACCCCTGGGTCTGGGCGGTCGGCCTGCTCTCGACGGCGCTCGTCGCCGCGGCGCTGATCGCCGCGGCCGTCAAGATCACGAACGCCCGCGAGAAGAACCGGCCCAGCTGAGCGCGTGAGCCTCCGCGCTCCTGAGCCCGCACCTCGCACCCCCGCACCCCCGCATCCGGCCTGTCCCTCGGACCGGCTCCCGCGGACCGGCACCAGGCTCCTCTAGTCGACCTTCGTCATCCTGGCCACCGGATCCCCCGCCTCGGCGTTGTCCGTGTCGTAGGTGAGGGAGCTGCCGACGGGAGTCAGCCGTACCTCGTGCCGGCCCTTGGTGCAGACGTCACGGTTGGACTCCTCGGCCACGCTCGTGGCCACGAGCTGCTTCTTCGTGACCTTCTTGAGGATGAGGACGTCGTCGCAGATGCCGCCGATCTGGTCGGTCTGCCGGAAGGTGCCCAACTCCTCGCCCACGGCGGCCTGGTGGACGGTGACGCGGAAGGTTCCCATGGGAAGGGTGCCGTTGAGGCCGAGGCCGTCGCCCTCCCAGGTGCCGAGGTAGGAGGCCGGGATCACGGACGGCTGCCCGCCCGGGTCGGAAGCGCTCGCCGAGGAACGCGGCGCGGAGGGACTCGCCGTGGAACCCGGTCCGGGGGCGCTCGCGCTCGCCGACGGGTCCGCGTCGGGAGAGCTCTGGCTCGCCGTGGCCGACGGACGTTCGCCCGACGCGCTGCCCTGGTCCTTCGTGTCGCCGCCGCCCGGCAGCAGGTCGAAGAGGAACGCCGAGCCCACGGTCGCCGCCGCCAGCGCCCCGGCGACCGCCAGCGCGACCGTGCAACTCATCCTGCGGCCACGCCCGTCGGCCCCGGGCGCGGAGGTCGCGGCGACGCTGACGGAGACCTTGCCCGGACGGTCGTACGGCTGCTGACCCGGCGCTCCCTCGCGGTGTACCGCGTCCTGGGGTTCGGCGGCCCGGCTCTCACGCTGTCCGGGTACGTACGTGGGCATCGGAGGCGGAGGCGGCCCGAAGCCCTGCGGAGCCGGACCGAACCCGCCGGCCGAGCCGGGCGCCGCGGAGTCCGCGCCCGACCCCGGGCCTCCGAAGCCCGCACCCGCCCCTGATCCAGCGAAGCTCCCGCCCGGCGCCGACGCGCCGGCCGCCCCATCGGGCCCGGGCGCTCCGGCCGCCCCGCCGGGTGTCACCGCTCCGGACCCGGAGCCACTCGCGGCACCCGGCCCGGAGTCCACCGAGGAGCTGCTGAAGCCCACCGGCCCGGAGGGCGCGACCTCCGCGGCCCCGGTCGCCTCAAGGTTCAGCAGCTGTACGGCACTTCGGCTCACCTGCTCGACCAGGGAGCCCGGCAGCCACCCCGCCGACACCAGCCGGGCGGCGCCCTGCGGTGCGAGCCGGACCGCCACCTCGCCAGGAGTGGGCCGCGCCGCGGGTTCCTTGGCCAGGCAGGCGGCCACCAGCTCGCGCAACTCGCCCTCCAGGGAGTCGAGTCGCGGCTCCTCGTGCACCACCTTGTAGAGGAGGGAGGCGGAGGAGTCGCCGGGGAAGGGGGGCTCACCGGTCGCGGCGTAGGCGAGGACCGCGCCGAGTGAGAAGACGTCCGCGGCTCCCGTGACGCCCTTGCCGAGGATCTGCTCGGGGGACATGTAACCGGGGGAGCCGACCGAGACTCCCGTCGAGGTCAGGGAGGCGGTGCCGTCCGTGGCCCGGGCGATGCCGAAGTCGATCAGGAGCGGGCCGTCGAGAGTGAGCAGCACGTTGGAGGGTTTGACGTCGCGGTGGACGAGGCCCAGCGCGTGGACCGCCGCGAGCGCCTCGGCGAGCCCGGCGCCGAGGACGCGCGCGGAGTGGACCGGAAGCGGTCCGCCGTCCGCGACGGCGCTCGTCAGTGAGGGACCCGCCGCGTAGCCGGTGGCGACCCAGGGGACCGGCGCCTCCGGGTCCGCGTCCAGGACGGGGGCCGTCCACGCGCCTCCCACCCGCCGCGCGGCGTCGACCTCGCGGCGGAAGCGGGCACGGAACTCCTCGTCGAGCGCGAAGTGCGGATGCACGATCTTGACCGCGACCGTCCGCCCGCCCGCGCTGCGTCCCAGATACACGCGCCCCATGCCGCCGGAGCCCAGCCGGCCGAGCAGCCGGTAGGGCCCCACGACCGTGGGTTCGTCGACTCCGAGCGGCTGCATGGCACCCACGGCTCACCCCTCCCCCGTACCTACTGCCCAGCAGCGTAGTGCCGTGCGCGCCCTGGACCCCGAAACTATCGGCACCGTGACGGTCGGCGCCTCACGGCTGGAGGAGCCGTACGTTCACGTCGGCCGGGAACCCGGTGGTGGAGCCGACCCGGCGCGCGAACTCCCGTACGGCTGCCAGCTGCGGGCCGCCGAAGCGGAAGTCGAGCGTCGTGAAGTACCGCTCCAGGACGGCCTCGTCGAAGGCCTCCCACCGGGCCGCCTGCTCGGCGACCTTGGAGACCTCGTCGAGGGAGAGGTCCCGGGAGGCGAGGAAGGCCTGGTGGACCTTGCGGGTGACGAGCGGCTCGCGCTCCAGGTAGTCGCGCCGGGCCGCCCACACGGCGAAGACGAACGGCAGGCCCGTCCACTCCTTCCACAGGGTGCCGAGGTCGTGCACCTGGAGACCGAACTTCGGCCCGTCGAGGAGGTTCGCGCGCAGCGCCGCGTCACCGATGAGGACGGCGGCGTCGGCCTCCTGCATCATCAGGCTCAGGTCGGGCGGACACGTGTAGTACGAGGGCTGGACACCGACCTTCTCGGCCAGCAGCAGCTGCGCGAGCCGCACGGAGGTGCGCGAGGTCGAGCCGAGGGCGACGCGGGCGCCGTCCAGCTGGTCGAGGGGGACCTGGGAGACGATCACGCAGGACATCACGGGACCGTCGCAGCCGACCGCGATGTCCGGGAAGGCGACCAGGTCGTCGGCGTGCTTGAGGAACTCGACGAGCGTGATGGGCCCGATGTCGAGATCCCCTCGCACCAGTTGCTCGCTGAGCTTCTCCGGGGTGTCCTTGGTGAGCTCGAAGTCGAGGAGCGTGCCCGTTCTCGCGAGCCCCCAGTACAGGGGCAGGCAGTTCAGGAACTGGATGTGGCCGACGCGCGGCCGGGTGCGAGAATTGTCCACATCGCGAGGCTAGACCCCATGCGGCACGGTGCGGGCTCCAGGGTGGGCGCGTGCTGGTGGAAACCATCGGGAACCCCCGTGTCAACCTCTGTGACACCCCGAAGTCAACGCATGTCAGACCCCTCGCCCGTACGGGCTGATCTTCCGGATGCCGTGATCTTTCCCTCTATTGCTTTCGGGTGCCTGCGTGCTAGGCTCGCCGCAAGTTGCAGTTTGGTTTCCCTTGCAGTACAGAGCCTGCGGAGCATGTGACCGCGGGCTCTTGTCGTTTTCAGACGTATGCAGTTGTTTACACAATCGCAGGTTCTGGAGCAGGGCAACCCTTTGGGCCCAAGGAGGGCTTATGGCTACCGGAACCGTGAAGTGGTTCAACGCCGAAAAGGGCTTTGGTTTCATTGCCCAGGAAGGCGGCGGCCCGGACGTCTTCGTCCACTACTCCGCGATCAACGCGAACGGTTTCCGTTCGCTCGAAGAGAACCAGTCGGTTTCCTTCGACGTCACGCAGGGTCCGAAGGGCCCGCAGGCGGAGAACGTCACTCCGCTCTAAGCCTTCGGCTCCATGAGCCCAAAGCTTTGATCCGGAACGGATAGCAGTACCCAAGGAGCCCCGCGCCAGCCGGTCGTGGGGCTCCTGCCTTTGCTCCGGCGCCCCGTCCGCCTTCCCGGGTTCGCCGCCTCCGCCCGCTCCCTGGCCTTCCCGCGCTCCCCGCCCTTCCGCGCACCCGTCACACGTGCTGCATCACGAGCACGAACGTCGTCGCGGGTTCCAGCGCCTCGTACGCGTGCGGCACATCGCCCCGGTACGCCATGTAGTCACCGGGACCGAGCTCGACCTCCTCGCCGCGCGGGCCCGCCTTCAACCGCCCCGCACCCACGATCAGATGCTCCACACTCCCTGGAATGTGCGCCTCCGATTCCCGCGCCGCACCCGGTTCCACCCGCAGGTGGTAGATGTCGCGCCGGGCTCCCGGCGGACTCGCGGAGAGCAGCGTCGCCGCGTACTCCGCCTGCTCCGAGTGGACGGTCGGCCCCTCCCCCGCGCGGATCACCTGGACGGCCGGGGTCGGCGGCTCGACCAGCGCGCTGAACGGTACGCCCAGCGCGACACCCAGGGCCCAGAGCGTCTCCATGCTCGGATTGCCGCTCGCCGCTTCCAACTGGGACAGCGTGGACTTCGCGATCCCGGCGCGCTTGGCCAGCTCGGACAGGGAGAGGCCGGCCCGCGCGCGTTCGCGGCGCAGGGAGGCGGCGATCCAGTCGAGGGGGAGTCGGGCCGGCGGGGTGCCGGAGCCGTCATCGGTCATGTCGTTCTCTCCATCGGTACGATCGTTCGCCTTGACGAACGAGGTGTTTGCTGTTCATTGTAGAGAACATGCGTTCGCTGCTCCGAACACCACACCCGTCGCACGACCCTCGTCTGCTGCGGGACGTGGCCCTCGTCTGTCTCGCCGGCGGGATCGTCGGCGTCTCCTTCGGGACCATCGCCGTCGCGGGAGGGCTCCCGCTGTGGTTGCCGGTGGTGATGTCGCTGCTGGTGTACGCGGGCTCCGCCCAGTTCAGCGCCGTCGGGATACTCCTCGCCGGGGGCGGGCCGTTCGCCGCGGCGGCCACCGGGCTGCTGCTCAACACCCGCACGGCCGCCTTCAGTCTGGCCGTCGCCGACGTCATCGGGCGGGGCCGCGTCACCCGCTGGATCGGCGCCCACCTCGTGACCGACGAGACGGTCGCCTTCACCCTCGCCCAGCCGGACCCCGCCCGCCGCCGGGCCGCCTTCTGGATCTCGGGGCTCGGCCTCTACGCGTCGTGGAACCTGTGCGTCCTTCTCGGCGCCCTCGCCGGGGGCGCGCTGGGCGACACCGGACGCTACGGACTCGACGCCGCGTTTCCCGCGGTGCTCGTGGCACTGGTGCTGCCCGCGCTGCGCGGGGACCGCGGCGTACGACGCGCCGCACTCGCCGGAGCCGCGGCGGCACTGGCGCTGACGCCCTTCGTCCCGGTGGGGGTGCCCGTACTGATGGCCCTCACCGGACTGCTGTTCCTGGGCGGGAGGACGGCATGAGCGGCACGGCACCGGCCCTGGCCGCCGTCCTCGTCCTGGCCGTCGGGACGTACGCCTTCCGGCTGGCCGGGCCCCTGCTGCACGGGCGGGTCGAACTCTCCGCCCGGGTCCGGAGGTTGCTGTCCGCGGGAGCCGTGGTCCTCCTCGTCGCGCTGCTCGCCACGGGCGCGCTCACCGAGGCCCGCGGCTTCGCGGGGTGGGCCCGGCCCGCCGGGGTGCTGGCGGGCGGAGTACTGGCCTGGCGGAGGGCCCCGTTCGTGGTGGTGGTGCTGGGAGCCGCGGCCACCACGGCGGGGCTGCGCATGGCCGGGGTCGGCTAGTGCTGTGACCGCATGGGTTCGCCGGGTACCGCGCCCAGCATGGGTAGATCGCCCACAACTACCCGATCACTTGCCGAAACGCCCTCATCGGCCGTGCTGACATCCCCGAGTGGCCCCTTGTCACTTTCGCCAGAACAGGTGGTGGGTCACGCCGCTCGGGCTGGGCACGATCTCGAGGTGGAACCGGTCGAGCAGTTCCTCGGGGGAATTCCACAGTCGTGCTCCCGATCCGAGCTTCACCGGTGAGACCGCGATGTGCATGGTGTCGACGAGGTCGGCGTCGAGGAACTGCCGGATGGTGGTGGCCCCGCCGCCGAGTCGGACGTCCTTGCCCTGCGCTGCGTCCCGTGCCTGTTCGAGGACCGTGGCCGGGTCTGCGTCGACGAAGTGGAACGTGGTGTCGGAGAGCGCGAACGAAGGACGCTCGTGGTGGGTCATGACGAACACCGGGGTGTGAAACGGGGGCTCGTCACCCCACCAGCCGCGCCACTCATGGTCGTGCCAGGGCCCTCGTTGGGGCCCGAACTTGTTGCGGCCCATGATCTCGGCGCCGATGTTGCGGGCGTAGTCGCGCGTGAAGTAGTCGTCGAGGCCGCGGCTTCCGCCGGCGTCCGTGCGAAGGTTCCAGCTCGCCGTGGCGACGGCCCAGGCGAGCAAGTCCCCAGGGTCGGCGTGGCCGAACGGTCGCTCCAGGCTCTGGTGCTCACCGGCGCCGAATCCGTCGCGCGAGATGCCGAAGTTCTGGACTCTCAGTAGCTGAGCCACGTGTTCCTCCTGTGTTGCCGACAACGGTGGTGAGACTCTCCGGGCCGGGAGAACTCATCGCCGCGTCCGTGACCGGTCAGAATCTGGGCTACCTGGTGTCCCGCCCTGTGAGGTTCGCGGTTTCGGTCAGGCTGCCTGGTCGGTCAGCCTCCTGACCCTGACCGGCTCCGCCGTTCCCGCCTCCCGGCACCGTGCCTGAACATCACCGGATATCCAAGCGCGCCACACCCGGCAGGCCACCGGCAACCCGGTGAACCCATGCGGTCACAGCACTGGGCATGTCGTCCGGAGCGGCCCGGTCCGCGGCGCCGCGCACCGGCGCTACGTCGCGTACAGGGCCTCTATCTCCTTGCTGAAGTCCTTCTCTATCGCCGCGCGCCGCAGCTTCATGGAGGGGGTGAGGTGCCCGGCCTCCTCGGTGAAGTCGACGGGCAGGACGGTGAAGCGGCGGATGGACTCGGGGCGCGAGACGAGCCTGTTGGCCTCGTCGATCGCCCGCTGCAGGATGGCCAGCAACTCGGGGTCGTCCATGATGAGTTCGGCGGGAACGGCGTGCTTGCCGTTCATCCGGCGCCAGTGCGTGATGCCCTCGGGGTCGAGGGTCACGAGGGCGGAGACGAACGGGCGGCGGTCGCCGAGGACGATGCACTGGGCGATCAGCGGATGAGAGCGGAGCCAGTCCTGCATGGGGGCCGGCGCGACATTCTTGCCGCCCGCGGTGATCAGGATCTCCTTCTTGCGGCCGGTGATGGCGAGATAGCCGCCGTCGTCCAGTTCGCCGATGTCGCCGGTCGCGAACCAGCCGTCGGGCGCGGCGTCGACGACTCCGCCCGCGTGCGGGTCCCAGTAGCCGCGGAAGACCTGTCCGCCGCACAGCAGCACCTCCCCGTCGGCGGCGATCCGCACCCGGGTGCCCGGCAGGGGCAGGCCCACCGTGCCGAGGCGCGGCTTCTGCGGGGGCGTGACGGTCGCGGCGGCCGTGGTCTCCGTCAGGCCGTACCCCTCGAAGATCTCGATCCCGGCGCCCGCGTAGAAGGCGGCGAGCCGGCGGCCGAGCGGGGAGCCGCCGCAGATGGCGTGGCGGACCCTGCCGCCGAGGGCGTTGCGGATGCGGCGGTAGACGAGGGGGTCGTAGAGGGCTCGGGCCGCGCGCAGGCCCCGGCTCGGGCCGGGACCGGTGCCGTGCTGCTTCGCCTCGAGGGCCTCGCCGTACTTCTGGGCGATCCGCGCGGCCCGGTCGAAGGAGGAGCCGCGTCCCATCCGTTCGGCCGTGGCGCGGCCGGTGTTGAAGACCTTCTCCAGGACGTACGGGATGGCCAGCAGGAAGGTCGGCTGGAAGGAGGCCAGGTCCGCGAGCAGTTCCTCGGTCTGGAGGCTCGGGGCGTGTCCGAGTTTCACCCGCGCGCGCAGACAGGCCACGGCGACCATGCGGCCGAAGACGTGAGAGAGGGGGAGGAAGAGAAGGGTGGAGGCGGGCTCCCGGCTGCGGGCCTTGAAGATCGGGTAGAGCAGTTCCACGGCGTTGTCGATCTCGGTGAAGAAGTTGCCGTGGGTCAGGACGCAGCCCTTGGGGCGGCCGGTGGTGCCCGAGGTGTAGATGAGGGTGGCGACCGTGTCCGGGCCCAGCACCCCGCGTCGTACGGCCACTTCCTGGTCCGGGACGTCACGGCCGAGTTCCGCGAGGCGCTCCACATGGCCCTTCTCGAAGACCCACATGTGGCGGAGGTCGGGGAGGCGCTCGCGCTCCGGGCCGAGCGTCGCGGCCTGTGCCACGGACTCGACGGCGAGCGCGACGGCCCCCGAGTCCTGGAGGATCCAGCGGGTCTGGAAGGGCGAGGAGGTCGGGTAGACGGGCACGGTGACCAGGCCGGCGGCCCAGGCGGCGAAGTCGAGGAGTGTCCACTCGTACGTCGTCCGGGCCATGATGGCGATCCGGTCGCCCGGCACGAACCCCTCCGCGATCAGCCCCTTGGCCACCGCCAGCACCTGATCGGCGAACTCGGCGGCGCTCACGTCCGTCCAGCCGCCGTCCGGCGCCTTCCGGCTGAGGACCGCCTCGCGGGGGGCCGCGGCCGCGTTGTCGAACGGGATGTCCGCGAGGGAACCGTGCGTCACCTGCCCCACGATCGGCGGTACCGCGACCTCGCGCACGACGCCGTCCAGCCGCCTGATCTCGGGCTCCGGGAGCGGAGGGGCGGAGTCGAGGGAGTACGGGCTGGACACGAGGCGGCTCCTTGTCGGCCGGATGCCGAGGCGGGTGCAAGGCGTGTGCGGGCTCGGAGGAGCACGGGGCACGCATCCTCATACGGCCCTGGAGAGTGGGGGGTTCAGGGGTCTCGGCAACCCGGTGAGACGGGGATCCTACGGCTCGGGAGTGTGGGGTTTGTGACGCTTTGGGGCGGGCGAGGTGCGGGTTACCCGGGGTAGCTGTGCCCCCTCGCGCGCCCGCCACCCGGCTCCGCCCGCCCACGAAAGCGACGCTTCGGGACCCTTCACGGGAGGCCCGTCCCCGGGAGGCCGTAGCAACCCGTCTCGACCGCCCCTCCACCCTGACATACCCTTACCCCGGGTAACTTACTCCAGAGTAAAGATATGTCCGAGCTGGGAGCTGGACCATGGCCGACCGCTGCCCGAGCTTCGCCGGCACCATGCCCGGTCGATTTCCGCCCCTGCGGCCCGGACTTCCGCAGTCCGCGGCACCGGACCGCCGCTCGGCCGAACGGCCCTCACGGGAGGGCGAGTTGCCGCACCCCACGGCCGGGCCGGCCGGAATGCGCCGCACGCTCCCGCCCCCTTGACGCCGCACTCCCCCGTCCCGCCCGCAGCCGCACCCTCTCCCACCCGCCTGGAGACCCCGATGCGCACTCAGCCTCCCGTCCGCCCCGAGCCCCGGACCCGGACCCTCGCCGCTCCCCCGTCCCTCGCCCCGCTGCTGGCCCGCGGTGCCCTGCTCTCCCCCTTCAAGCGCCCCCGCCCGGACGCCCCGGTCCCCGCCACCCGGCTCGTCCTCTCCGGCGTACGGGTCGACCTCGCCCACCTCGCCGCGTACGAGCGGGTGTGCGGGTTCGCGACCGGCGCGGACGTCCTGCCGGTCACGTATCCGCATGTCCTCGCCTTTCCGCTGGCCATGCGGATCATGGCGGGGTCCGCGTTCCCGCTGCCGCTGCTCGGGCTGGTGCACACGTCGATCGAGATCACCCAGCACCAGGAGCCCGCGGCGACCGCCGCGTACGAACTCGCCGCACTGGTCGAGGGATTGGCGCCGCACCGGAGGGGCACCGAGGCGACCGTGCTGACCGAGGCGCGGACCCACGGCAGACTCGTGTGGGAGTCGAGAAGCACCTACCTCGCCCGGCACCGCTCCCGGGAGGAAGCCCCGCGGACCGCCGCACCGAAGGAGCGGACGCCACTGCCCGCCGTCGCCGAGTGGAGCCTCGCCCAGGACATCGGCCGTCGCTACGGCGCCGTCTCCGGGGACCGCAACCCCATCCATCTGCACCCCCTCACCGCCCGCCTCTTCGGCTTCCCGCGCGCCATCGCGCACGGCATGTGGACCGTCGCCCGCTGCCTCGCCGAGTACGGGCCGCGGGAAGCGGTGGGCGTGCGGGCCGAGTTCAGGGTGCCGGTACTGCTCCCCGGGACGGTGACGTACGCCGTGCGAGGCACCTCGTTCGAGCTCCGGGCGGGCGAGCGGGTCCATCTGACGGGCGACGTACGGCCGATCCGCCCCCGGAGCGAGTGAACTGAAGCGGCACGGGCCCACTGCGGACGGTCGTCCGCCGGGCCGCGCGCGGCGGCGCCAGGTCCCTCTACCGTGTGGGCCGCGAGAAGGTCGCGCCGACCCTGCGCCGCTGGGGCCGGGCCTGACCGCGCCCGACGCGGACGGGAGGCCGTCCGGCGGAGGGTCAGACCTCCGCGGCGGGCTGGGGCGGGATCTCCGGGGCGCCCATGAGCGGCGGCGACCACGGCCGCCCCTGCATCAGCGTGCCGAGTCCCGCCCAGGCGAAGTTCATCAGGGTGGCGGCGGCCTGCCGGGCCGAGACACCCGGGGTGGTGTTGGCCCACGCGGCGAGGGACTCGGCCGCGCCGACCAGTGCCTCCGCGAGCCCGGCGACCTCCCGCGCGGGCAGCGACGGGTCACGGTGCGCCTCACGCGCGGCGACGACGATCAACTGCGTGACGAACTGGACCAGTTCCTCGCGCATCGCGAAGACCTCGGCCGCGAAGGGCTCACCGTGTGTGCGGGCCTGGAGATGCAGGACGGCCCAGCCGTCCGGGTTCTCGGCGGTGTGGGTGAAGAACGCCCGCAGCCCTTCCCAGAGTTGCCGGTCGGCGGGCAGTCCGTGCCGGACACCGGCGCGGACGGCGGCGGTGAGCGCCTCGGCCTCACGCCGGATGCACGCCGTGAACAGGTCTTCCTTCGAGTTCAGGTACAGATACACCAACGGCTTGGACACGCCCGCCAGTTCGGCGATCTCGTCCATCGACGCGGCCCGGTACCCACGCTGCCCGAAGGTCCGTACGGCCGCGTCCAGCATCTGCTGTTCGCGTACCGCGCGCGGCATCCGCTTGTTCTTCACAGCACCCATGCGGCCAAGCCTACGATCGGCTGGAGCCGGGCCGGACGCACAGCGGCGTCAGGAGACCCGGCTCCGGGTGCGCGGGAGTGTCAGGAGGCCTGGCTCGGGGTGCCGTGGGCGGCCTCGTCGACGACGACGTCCTCCTGGTTGCGGTTGCGCTCCAGGTTGGCCTTGGCACGGTCCACCCGGGCGACGACCTGGGCCGAGGCGCGGTCGCGCTCTCCCCGCAGGACGACGAAGCTGATCGGCGCGGAGATCACCAAGGACAGCAGGACGACCCACATGTAGTTGGAGTCGCCCAGGCCGCGCGGGGCGATGCCCGAGTAGACGAGGCCCCAGACGACCACGAGGCAGCCCACGAAGATCCCAAGGCGCATCAGTGTGTAGCGGAGCATCTCAATCCACTCTTCCGTTCCGAACGTTCCCAAAGGGCCCCGTCCAGTGAAGCACGACGGGAGGGCGATCTTGCAGGGGGTCCTCAGTCGCGGAGTGCGAGGGGCAGCAGCATCGTGATGTCGTCCCGCTCGTCGCCGGGTGCGACGCGGATCGCGCCGGGCACCCGTCCGACCTCCTTGTAGCCGCAGGAGGCGTAGAAGCGCTCCAGCCCCTCCCCGCCCCGGCAGGTCAGCCGGATCGCCTCGATGCCGTCGAGGCGGCCCGCGGCGTCCTCGGTCGCGGCGAGCAGGTCCCGGCCGTACCCCTCGCCCTGGTGCCGGGGGTGCACCATCACGGTGTACAGCCAGACCCAGTGCTTCATCAGCCGGTGGGTGTTGTGGGTGAGGAAGGCGGTCGCGGCGACCTCACCGTCCTCGTCCCGGCCGACCAGCAGCCGGGTGCGGCCCTCCGTCATGGCGACGAAGTGCTTCACGAGTTCGGGGCGCACGTCGCCGGCGGTCACCGGCGGCACGAAGCCGACGGAACCGCCCGCGTTCGAGACGTCCACCCACAGGGCGACCACACCGTCCCGGAGCTCGGGGGTGACCGCCGGGTCCCGTTCGAAGACCAGCGCCATGTCAGAGCCGCATGGGCTGCGGCGACTCGCGGCGCGCCGGGTCCGGACCGTCGTACTCGCGGATGATCTCGTACCGCGTGTTGCGCTCGACGGGGCGGAAGCCGGCGTCGCGGATCAGGTCGAGGAGGTCCTCGCGGGTCAGCTTGTTCGGGGTGCCGTAGTTGTCGGCGTCGTGCGTGATCTTGTACTCGACGACCGAGCCGTCCATGTCGTCGGCGCCGTGCTGGAGCGCGAGCTGGGCGGTCTGGACGCCGTGCATGACCCAGAAGACCTTGACGTGCGGCACGTTGTCGAAGAGCAGCCGGGAGACCGCGAAGGTCTTCAGGGCCTCGGCACCGGTCGCCATCTGGGTGCGCGCCTGGAGACGGTTCCTGACCTTGCCGTCCTTCATGTCCACGAAGTCGTGCTGGTAGCGCAGCGGGATGAAGACCTGGAAGCCGCCGGTCTCGTCCTGGAGTTCACGCAGCCGCAGCACGTGGTCGACCCGGTGCCGGGGCTCCTCGATGTGCCCGTACAGCATCGTGCACGGGGTCTTGAGACCCTTCTCGTGCGCGAGACGGTGGATGCGCGACCAGTCCTCCCAGTGGGTGCGGTGGTCGACGATGTGCTGGCGGACCTCCCAGTCGAAGATCTCCGCGCCGCCGCCGGTCAGCGACTCCAGCCCGGCCTCGATCAGCTCGTCGAGGATCTCCGAGGCGGACAGCCCCGAGATCGTCTCGAAGTGGTGGATCTCGGTGGCCGTGAACGCCTTCAGCGAGACGTCCGGGAGTGCCTTCTTCAGCTCGCTGAGCGAACGCGGGTAGTAGCGCCACGGCAGGTTCGGGTGCAGGCCGTTGACGATGTGCAGCTCGGTGAGGTTCTCGCCCTCCATCGCCTTGGCGAGCTTGACCGCCTCCTCGATACGCATCGTGTACGCGTCCTTCTCGCCCGGCTTGCGCTGGAACGAGCAGTACGCACAGGACGCGGTGCACACGTTCGTCATGTTGAGGTGACGGTTGACGTTGAAGTGGACGACGTCGCCGTTCTTCCTCATGCGCACCTCGTGCGCGAGCCCGCCGAGCCAGGCCAGGTCGTCCGACTCGTACAGCGCGATGCCGTCCTCGCGGGTGAGCCGCTCACCGGCCCGGACCTTGTCCTCCAGCTCGCGCTTGAGCCCGACATCCATGCGATTACCTCTCCCTGTGACGAACGCTGCCAACCGTACTCCCCCGCCTTTCCGGCGAAGGGCCCCCACCAGGGGCTTCGCGCCTACTCCTCCTCGGGCAGCTCTCCGACCCGGTTCTCCCACTTCGTGGAGAGCACGATCGTCGTACGGGTACGGGAGACGCCCTTGGTGCCCGACAGGCGCCGGATGGTCTTCTCCAGACCGTCGACGTCGCTCGACCGCACCTTGAGCATGAACGAGTCGTCGCCCGCGATGAACCAGCAGTCCTCGATCTCGCTGAGGTCGCGCAGACGCCGGGCCACGTCCTCGTGGTCGGCGGCGTCGGAGAGCGAGATGCCGATCAGGGCGGTGACGCCGAGGCCGAGCGAGGCCGAGTCGACCGTCGCGCGGTACCCGGTGATGACGCCGGCCGCCTCCAGCCGGTTGATGCGGTCGGTGACGCTGGGTCCCGACAGACCGACGAGGCGTCCCAGCTCCGCGTAGGAGGCCCGGCCGTTCTCCCTCAGGGCCTGGATGAGCTGCCTGTCCACCGCGTCCATGCGATCGAAGCCTTCCACTGAAAAGGTCTGAGAGGTGTTGAGAGGTCCAAAGGTCCTGAACTGCTGATGGTGCCCGGTGCTTCCGGCGCGTCCCTCAGGTGGTGTCGCCCCGGGAACCGCCCCCGAGTTCGCCCTTCCACCGGCGGTACAGCCCGTGTTCGACGCCCGCCGCGTCGAGGACCCGCCCGGCGACGAAGTCCACCAGGTCCTGGATGTGCGTGGCGCCCGCGTAGAACGCCGGCGAGGCGGGCAGCACGGTCGCGCCCGCGTCGTCCAGGGAGACCAGGTGACGCAGTGTCTGCCCGTTCAGCGGGGTCTCCCGCACGGCGACGACCAGCTTGCGCCCCTCCTTGAGCGTGACGCTCGCGGCACGCTGCAACAGGTCCTTGGAGAGGCCGAGGGCGACTCCGGCGACACAGGCGGTGGACGCGGGCACGATGAGCATGCCCTTGGCCGGGTACGAGCCCGACGAGGGCCCCGCCGCCAGGTCGCCCGCGCTCCAGTGCCGTACGCCGTCGAGATGCTCCTCGAAGGTGTCGAAGGTGCCGGGCTTGCCGTCGGCGCCGCGCGCCAGCCACTCGCGCAGGTCGTCCCGCCAGTGGGCGTCGCGGAACGGGAGGCCGGTCTCGTCGAGCAGCGTGAGCCGCGAGGCCCTGCTGACGACCAGGTCGACGCTCTCCCCCGCTTCCAGCAGCGAACGCAGCACCGCGGCCGCATACGGCGTACCGGACGCGCCGGACACCCCCACGATCCAAGGCCGGCGCTGCGTCTGTCCTGGCTTCATGATGTCGAGCCTATCCGGCCACCGCCCGGATTCAGACCGTGAGCCCGCGCACCAGCAGATCCAGCAGGGCGCAGACGAACAAAGCGATGCCGATGAAGCCGTTGACTTGGAAGAACGCCCTGTTCAGGCGCGTCAGGTCGTGCGGCTTCACGATGGAGTGCTCGTAGAGGAAGGCGCCCGCGACGATCACCAGGCCGAGCCAGAAGAAGGCACCCGCGCCGGTGGTCACCCCGTACCAGACGAAGAGCGCCGTCGTCACCGCGTGGCAGGCCCGCGCGCCCCGGATCGCGGCCGGGATGCCGAAGCGCGCCGGAACCGACATCACGCCGATCTCGCGGTCGGTCTCGACGTCCTGGCAGGCGTAGATCAGGTCGAAGCCACCGATCCAGACGCCGACCGCGAGACCGAGGACGACGGCGTCCCAGGACCAGGTGCCGGTGACGGCGATCCAGGCGCCGATCGGGCCCATCGCCTGGGCGAGACCCAGGATGGCCTGCGGGAAGTTCGTGAACCGCTTGCCGTACGGGTAGACGACCATCGGGATGACCGCGATGGGCGCCAGCGCCAGGCACAGCGGGTTGAGCAGGGCCGCCGCGGCGAGGAAGACCACCAGGGCGACCAGCGCGCCCGTCCAGGCGTGCCTCACGCTCATCGCGCCGGTGACCAGTTCACGATGGGCCGTACGGGGGTTGCGGGCGTCGATCTCGCGGTCGATGATCCGGTTCGCCGCCATGGCGAAGGTGCGCAGGCCCACCATCGCGACGGTGACGAGGAGCAGCTTTCCCCAGTGGATGTTCTTGTCCCACGCGAACATCGCCGTCAGCGCCGCGATGTACGCGAAGGGGAGCGCGAACACCGAGTGCTCGATCATGACGAGACGCAGGAACGCCTTGGTGCGGCCCGGCTGCGGAAGCGCCGCGGAAGCTGAACTCACAGCCCGTACTCCTTCCAACGGCGGTCGACCTTCGCCGCCGTCTGCGGGTCGGACAGCACCATCTCGGGCCAGCCGCCGTCCCGGGTGTAGCCCTCCTCGGGCCACTTCTTCGTCGCGTCGATGCCCGCCTTGCCGCCCCAGAACTGCTGGTAGGAGGCGTGGTCGAGGTGGTCGACCGGGCCTTCGACGACGGTGAGGTCACGTCCGTAGTCCGTGTTGCCGAGCGCGCGCCAGGCGACCTCGTGCAGATCGTGGACGTCGCAGTCGGAGTCGACGACCACGATGAGCTTCGTCAGGGACATCATGTGGGCGCCCCAGATGGCGTGCATGACCTTCTGGGCGTGCTTGGGGTACTTCTTGTCGATCGCGACGATCGCGCAGTTGTGGAAACCGCCCGCCTCCGGCAGGTGGTAGTCCACGATGTCCGGCACGATGATCTTCAGCAGGGGCAGGAAGAACCGCTCCGTCGCCCGGCCGAGGGGCCCGTCCTCCGTCGGAGGCCGTCCCACCACGATCGACTGGAGCAGCGGTCGCCTGCGCGTCGTCACGCAGTCGATGGTCAGCGCCGGGAACGGCTCCTGCGGGGTGTAGAACCCGGTGTGGTCGCCGAACGGTCCCTCGGGCAGCATCTCGCCCGGCTCCAGCCAGCCTTCGATGACGACCTCGGCGTTCGCGGGCACCTGGAGCGGCACCGTCTTGCAGTCGACCATCTCGATCCGCTTGCCCTGGAGGAACCCCGCGAAGAGGTACTCGTCGATGTCACCGGGCAGCGGGGCGGTGGAGGCGTATGTCACGGCGGGCGGGCACCCGAAGGCGATCGCCACCGGCAGCCGCTCGCCCCTGCGGGCCGCCACCTGGTAGTGGTTCCGGCTGTCCTTGTGGATCTGCCAGTGCATGCCGATGGTGCGCTTGTCGTGACGCTGGAGCCGGTACAGACCGAGATTGCGGATGCCGGACTCGGGGTCCTTGGTGTGGGTGAGCCCGAGGTTGAAGAAGGAGCCGCCGTCCTCGGGCCAGGTGAACAGGGCGGGCAGGGCGTCGAGGTCGACGTCGTCGCCGCGCAGCACCACCTCCTGCACCGGCGCGTCCTTGACCTTCTTCGGCGGAACGTGCGCCATCGCGCCGAGCTTCCCGAAGGCCTCGCGCACACCCACGAAGCCGTGCGGCAGCTCCGGCCTGAGCAGTCCGCCGATCTTCTCGGAGATCTCGGCGTACGACTTCAGCCCGAGGGCCTTCAGCAGGCGCCGGTCGGTGCCGAAGACGTTCATCGCGAGCGGCATCGCCGACCCGCGCACGTTCTCGAAGAGCAGCGCGGGCCCGCCAGCCTTCTGCACCCGGTCGACGATCTCCCCGACCTCCAGGTACGGATCCACCTCGGCCTTGATGCGCTTGAGGTCTCCCTCGCGCTCCAGCGCCCTCAGCAGGGAGCGAAGATCGTCGTAAGCCATGTGTCCAAGTATCGGCCACCCGCTAACCTGTGCCCGTCACCGGGGCCCCGTGCCGCCCCGCCGTCGCTCACTGGGGGAACGTTCGGCCATGCTCAGGTATCTGCCGTTTCTGCTGGTCCTGGCGCTGTGGATCTACGCCTTCATCGATTGCCTGAACACGCCGGAGGAAGAGGTCAGAGGCCTGCCGAAGGTGGTCTGGGTCATCATCATCCTGCTCTTCGGCGAGGTGCTGGTCGGTCCGATCGCCTGGCTGGTCGCGGGCCGCAACCGCCGGGGTCCGGCGGGCGGCGCCACCCCCTCCGAGTGGCACCGCAACCACCGGACGACGTTCGTCGCCCCTGACGACAACCCCGAGTTCCTCAACTCCCTCAAGGCCGGGAACGGCGAGGACGACGCCCTTCTGAAGGACTGGGAGGCCGACCTGCGGCGCCGCGAGGAGGAGCTGAAGCGGCGCGAGGAACAGAGCAGGTCCGACGAAGAGTCCTGACGTGGAACTGCGCCTGCTGGTGACCTTCGAGAAGGTCGCGACCGTGCTGAGCTTCACCCGGGCCGCGACCGAGCTGGCGTACGCGCAGTCCAGTGTGACCAGCCAGATCCGCGCCCTGGAGTCCTCGCTCGGCACCGAGCTCTTCGACCGGCTGGGCAGCCGGATCAGGCTGACCGAGGCGGGCGAACGGCTGCTGCCCTACGCCCGGCAGATCATCGAGCTGACCGACGAGGCACGGGCCGCGGTGGTCGGCGCCGAGGAGCCCTCCGGCACCCTCACGATCGGCACGATGGAGTCCCTCACCTCGTACCGGCTGCTGCCGCTCCTCGAGTTCTTCCACCACCGCCATCCCCAGGTGCGGCTGTCGCTGCGCACGACCATCGGCGACGAGACCCGCCAGGCGCTGCGCCAGGGCGTGTACGACGTCGGCTTTCTGATGGAGGAGGACACCGAGCACACGGGCCTGGAGGTCGCGGTGCTGGCGGTGGAGCCGCTGGCGCTCGTCGCCGCCCCCCGCGATCCGCTCGCCGGCGCGGCTCCGGACACCGCCGATCTCGTGGGACGGCCGCTGCTCGCCACCGAACCCGGATGCGCCTACCGGGACTTGTTCGAGCGGGAGCTCAACTCCCGGGCGCCGGAGGGATCTCGTGTCGCGTTCATGGAGTTCGGCACGATCGAGGCGACCAAACAGGCCGCGGCGGCCGGCCTCGGCATCGCGCTGCTGCCCGAGGTGACGGTCGCCGCGGAACTGGCGCGGGGCGAGCTCGTACGGCTGCGCTGGGAGCCGCCGTTCACGCTTCGGACGCAACTGGCGTGGCGGGCCGGGAAGCGGCTTCCGGCTCACGCGCGGCTGTTCGTGGAGCGTGCGCGGCACCTGGTGTCCGAGGAGTCCGGCCGACCCGAGTGATCCGGCCGATCCGGGAGATCCCGGCGGTCCCGGCGGTCCTGGGGAGCGTGACTTTCAGGCTGGCCGTCACGATCAGCGGGACGCCGAGCGCCTGGACGAGGCCGATGTGGTGGCCGTACACGGCCCAGTCCATGACCATCGCGACGGCTGGATACGTGAAGGCGAGCACGGCGATCTTCGCGGTCGGGAGCTTGGCGTACGCGGCGTACATCAGGACGTACATCAGCCCCGTGTGGACGACTCCGAGCCCGACCAGCCAGCCCCAGTCCGCGCCGGTCCCGCGCATCGCGCCGAAGTCGGCGAAGGGGAGCAGCAGCGGGATGCCGACCAGGACCTGGACGAGCGCGATGAGGTGGGGCCGGACGCCGGTGATGCGCTTGGTGACCAGGGTGGACAGCCCGTAGAGGAGCGCGGCGAGGAGGGCCTGGCCGACACCGGTGAGGTACGAGCCGCCGTTCGCGAAGTCGGCCGGGGAGACGCCCGAGACGAGGATCAGACCGGCGAAGGCCAGGGCGATCCAGCCGACCTTGGCGGCGGTGAGCCGTTCACGGAAGAGCAGGGCGCCCAGCAGCACCACGTAGAACGGCTGGGTGTGGTAGACGACGGTCGCGACGGAGATCGAGGTGTTCTCGTACGACTGGAAGAGCAGGACCCAGTTGAAGACGATGAACACCCCGCCGAGCGCGGCGAGTCCGAGCGTGCGCGGGGTGAAGCCGTGGCCCCGGAAGTATCCCCGGGCCAGCGCGTAGCCGCCGAGGGCGAGCGCCCCGAACAGAACGCGGAAGAAGACGACGTTGAAGGGCGAGGCCCCGGACTCGACGACGAAGACGCCGAGGGTGCCGGAGAGCATCATGGCGGCGGTGAGCTGGGCGGCGCCCTTGTTCTCGACTGCGCTGGCGGAGGTCATGCCCCGAAGGTAGGAGCGGGGACCGGGGGCGGGCCACACGCTGGTGGGGCGTCCTGCCGATGACCCCATCGGTGCCGCCGATGGGCGCCGGCCGACAGCCCGATCCGGACACGCCCTAGCGGGGCGGCTCCTCGCGCAGGACGAGTGTGAGGAGCCCCGGGAAACGGGCGTCGAACTCCGCCCGGCGGAGCCGGTTGACCCGCTTGGGGCCTTCGTCGCGCTGCTCGACCAGACCGGCGCCGCGGAGCACGGCGAAGTGATGGCTGAGCGCCGCCTTGCCGACGGGTACGTCGAAACTGCCGCAGCTGCGGCTCCACTCCGCGGACTCCGCCAGCGCCCTGACGAGCCGGAGCCGTACCGGATCGGCGAGGGCGGCGAGGGCGGCCTGCACGGGGACCTCGTCCGGGTGGGTGTGCTCGGGCGCCGCCCGATGACTGGTCCGCTCCGCCACGCCGGGCTCCCTGGTGATTCCCTGAACCGCTTGCCGAGTGTTCGATGAAAACCATACACTCCCGACTGTTCGCTTTTCATTGAACAGTCTGGGCGGAGCACCGGCTGTTCGGCCGAGCATCAACCAGGGGTGTGCCATGCGTACGGTCCAGTTCGAGGAGTACGGCGGTCCCGAGGTCCTGCGGGTCGCAAAGGCGGAGGTCCCCGAGCCGGGCCCCGGGCAGGTGAGCATCGACGTGGCCTACACGGGCGTCAACTTCGCCGACCTCAAGGCCAGGTCGGAGGGCTACCGCGTGCCGCGCCTCCCCTTCGTGCCGGGACTCGAGGTCTCGGGCCGGATCCGGGCGGTCGGCCCGGACGTCACGGAGCTGCGGGTCGGCCAGGAGGTGGCGGCGCTGACGGAGGGCGGGGCGTACGCGGAGGTCACCGTGGCCGAGGCGGTCACCGTCTTCCCGCTGCCGTCCGGAGTCGGCCTGCGCACCGGCGCCACCCTCCCCACCGTCCTGCCCACGGCGTACGCCCTCCTGCACAGCGTGGGCAGGCTCCAGCCCGGCGAGACGGTGCTCGTCCAGGGAGCGGCGGGCGGCGTGGGAACGGTGCTGGGCCAACTGGCGAAGGCGGCCGGGGCCGGCGCGGTGTACGGCGTCGTGTCCGCCGGCCCGAAGGCCGAGTACGCCCTCGGCCACGGCTACGACGAGGTGTTCGTGGGCTCCTTCGCGGACGAGGTCCGCGCGGCGACCGGCGGGCGCGGGGTGGACCTGGCCCTGGACCCGGTGGGCGGCGAGACCCTCCGGGGCGGCCTCGCCTCCCTCGCGCCCTTCGGCCGCCTGGTCTCCTTCGGCAACGCGAGCTCGGCCGAGCCCTGGACGGTGGGCCAGCCGGAGCTCTACCCCACCGGCCTGTCGGTCGCCGGGTTCTCGATCCTCGGCCTGGCCAGGACGGCCCCGGACGCCCTCCGCGCCATCGCCTCTCTCGCGTTCCGGGCGGTGGCCGACGGCACCGTGACCCTGCCGGTGACGGCGGAGTTCGGCCTGGAGGCGGCCGGGGAGGCGCACGCGCTGATGGGGTCACGGACGAGCACGGGGAAGCTGCTGCTGCGGGTGGCGGGCTGATCTCCCCCGGCCTTCGTCCCGGGCCTGAGGCCTCCTGAAGAAAGTCCTCCAGGGGTGCGCCCGGATCCATACCTTCGGCCCGGCTCCGTAGACCTTCGGCGGACGGCGGGGAGGCCGGCGGCTTCCCAGACTGGGTCGGAGGCGAAGGACGCCGGTGCGAAGTCGGGAGGCGCGATGCAGGGGACACCGGGTATCAGCCGGGCACGGTTTCTGGGGATGGCGGCGGCCGTCGGGGGCGCGGCGGCGCTGCCCGTCGGGGCGGCGGAGCGCGCGGGAGCGACCGGGCGGACGACGGACGGGCGGCCCGGGCCGACGTACGCAGGCGCGGCGCGCGGGCTGACGTACCGGGGTGTGGTGTACGAGGTCGGTGCCGGGGAGACGCCCGCCACCGCGTGGAACGCCCGGCGGATGCGCGCGGACCTGCGCGCCGTCGCCCGTGACCTGCACGCCAACGCGGTCAAGGTCACCGGCGACGGTGTCGAACGGCTCACCGCGACCGCGGCCGAGGCTGCGGAGCGCGGGCTGAACGTCTGGCTCGAACCGACCCTCGGGGACGTACCCGAGCGGGAGATCCTCGACCATCTCGCGGAGACGGGCCGGTACGCCGACCGGCTGCGGCGGCAGGGCGCCGGGGTGCATCTGAGCGTCGGCTGCGAGTTCGTGCTGTACGTCCCCGGCATCGTGCCCGGCGCGAACATCCAGGAGCGCGTGGAGAATCTGCTCAAGGGCGACTTCGACCCCGTGCTCATGGCCCGGCGGCTGCACCGGTTCACCGCGAAGGCCGCGAAAGTGGGCCGGTCCGTCTTCGGCGGACGTCTGACGTACGCCGCGGCGCAGGACGAGGACGTCGACTGGGGCCTCTTCGACCTCGTGGGCATCGACTACTACGCGTACTTCCGGCGCCCGTCGGACTACCTCCGGGACCTCGCCCCCTACCGGCGCTTCGGGAAGCCGGTCGCCGTCATGGAGTTCGGCTGCTGCACCTTCGAGGGCGCGCCGGAGCAGGGCGGCATGGGCTGGGACGTCGTCGACTACGCGAAGGAGCCGCCGGAGATCAAGGCCGGTCTGGTGCGCAGTGAGCGCACGCAGGCCGCGTATCTGACGGACGCACTGGCGGCGTTCGAGGCGGCGGGGCTGTACTCGGCGATGGCGTACACCTTCGTCACCCGCGACGCCCCGCACCGCCCCCATGACCCGCGCCACGACCTCGACATGGCGAGCTACAGCATCGTGAGGACGATCGAGGACCGCCCCGGCGATCCGGCCTCGGGCGTGCGCTGGGAGCCGAAGGATGCCTTCCACGCGCTGGCCCGGCAGTACGGACACGCCAACACGCACCACCGCTGACCGCCGCCCACCCGCGACCGGCGACCGCCCACCGGCGCCGAGGGCACGGTCTCTCCGGTGACGCGCCCGGCGGGTACCGGCACCCGCCGGGCGAACCCGGCGCGGCAGGAGGGTACTTCCGCACCTTGTCGTCGTGTTCCGGCCCACGAGAGCGGGGTCCCGCAGGAGAGTGGGGTCATGGAACGCATCGATGAGGCACAGGCCCGCGCGTGGCTCGCCACCGCCCTGGCCGAGGCCCGCGCCGGGCTCGCCGAGGGCGGTATCCCCATCGGGGCGGCGCTGTACGGCGCGGACGGCACCCTCCTCGGCCGGGGCCACAACCGCCGCGTCCAGGACGGCGACCCCTCGGCGCACGGCGAGACGGCCGCGTTCCGCGACGCGGGACGGCAGCGGACGTATCGCGGTACGACCATGGTGACCACCTTGTCGCCGTGCTGGTACTGCAGCGGTCTGGTCCGGCAGTTCGGGATCTCCCGGGTCGTCGTCGGCGAGGCGGCCACCTTCCACGGCGGCCACGACTGGCTCGCCGAGCACGGCGTGGAGATCGTGCTGCTCGACGATCCCGCGTGCACGGAGCTGATGCGCGACTTCATCAAGGACAACCCGGCCCTGTGGAACGAGGACATCGGTGAGTGACTCCAGGACGCCGGCGGTTCCCGGGACTTCGCACGGGGACGGCCCCGGCGCCGCGGCCGGTCCGGGCGGCCTCCCCTCCCCCGCCGCTCCCCGCATCCCCACCATCGACCTGCACCCCTGGCTCTCCGGGGACCCCGGGGCGCGCGCCGCCATCGCCCGTACCGTCGACGACGCCCTCCGGACGGCCGGCTTCCTGCTCGTCACCGGTCACGGTGTCGACCCGGAGCTGCGCCGCCGCATCCGGGACGCCGCCCGCGCCTTCTTCGTGCTGCCCGCCGGGAGGAAGCAGCCGTACGCCGCCCGGGTCGGCGGGCGCGGCTGGCTCGGGCCGGGTGCCGAGGCCAACGGCTACTCGGAGGGCACCGAGACCCCGCCGGACCTCAAGGAGTCCCTGACGTTCGCGACGCACGAGCCGTTCGAGGACCCGGAGACCAACGCGGAGTGGTACGCGCCGAACGTCTGGCCCGCGGAGGTGCCGGAACTGCGCGAGCTCTGCGCGGAGTACCTGGCGGCGATGGGTGAACTGGAGAACCACCTCCTGGCGCTGCTCGGCGAGGCGCTCGGGCTCGAACCGGACTTCTTCACCCGGCACATGGACCATCCGACGTACGGCTTCAACATCAACTGGTATCCGGGGACGGAGGTCGTCGGCGAGCCGGAGCCGGGCCAGTTCCGCATCGGGCCGCACACCGACTTCGGCACGGTCACCATCCTCGACCGGCAGGCCGGCAAGGGCGGCCTCCAGGTGTTCACGGACGAGGACGGCTGGCAGGACGCGCCCTTCGACCCGGCGGCGTTCACGATCAACATCGGCGATCTGATGGCTCGTTGGACCGGCGATCGGTGGCGCTCGGGGCGGCATCGGGTGCTGCCGCCGCCGGCCGACGCGCCCGCCGAGGAGCTGATCTCGCTGGTGTACTTCGGCGAATGCACACCGGGGACACTGGTCGAGTCGGTGCCCGCCCCGGTGGGCCGCGTCGCGTACGAACCCATCGACTCGCATGTCTACCTGCGCCAGAAACTTGATTCGATCACTATCGGTTGAATGGCGGAACGTTTTCGTAATTGAACGGACATCGGACGGCCTATACCGAATCAACTCCCCCTTTCTAAACTGTTGTTGATACACCTCACAGCAGCACATCGGACCGGACCGCGGACCAGGGGGAGATGCGGTGCACTCAGGGCTGCACGGCAGGGGGGCGCTGTTCGACACCGATCCGCCCGGGCTCGCGTCACGACTGGTCGGTCTGCGTCCGTACCAGCTCCGCGCCACACCGTACGAACAATCCGGGGAACTGCCCTTCGTGGTGTTCGCGGGCGGCCGGGGACTGGGCAAGACCGCCCTGCTCCTCGAACTGCGCGAGGCCTATCGCGGACACACCCCGGTCGCCCTGATCGACGGCGAGGAGCGGCAGTTCGCGGCGCCGCCCGCCGACCGTCCCGCGGAGTCCTGGTCACCGGTGGGGCAGGCGCTCACCACGGCCGCGGAGCAGCTCGCCGAACCGGTGAGGGGCGCCGGAAGGATCGGCTTCCCGCGGCTGTCCTCCGGGCTGCTGGCCGTGGCGGCGGGCGGCTGGAGCAACCGTGACGTGCCGCGCATACGGCAGGAGGCGGAGCGGATCCTGCTGCTCAACGAGACCGACTCGTGGCTGTCGGGGTTCGCGGGGCGCTGGGTGAGCAAGGTGATCTCCAAGCTCGTCGCGTCGATGAGCGGGACGGGCCCGGTGGTGGAGCCGATCATCGAGGCGACCCTGGAGGCGTTCACGGAGGGCGTCTCGCCCGCCCACCGCCGGCTGCGCCGGGCCGCCACCTGGTACCGGGACTATCCGAACGCGGGCGGCAGCCCCAAGCTCGCGCTGATCCTGCTCTCCCGGCACTTCCGGGCCGGCGGCGACTCCCGCAGACACGCCGAACGCCACCTCGTACGGGCGCTGCTGGCCGACCTCGACGACGCGTACGCGGGGGTCGTGCAGCGCTCGCACCGCCGGGGACGCCCGGTCCTGCTGATCGACAACGTCCAGGAGCCCGGGGGCCTCGGGCTCCTGGAGCCGGTCCTGCGCGACCGCGCCGACGGCATCGCGGACCGGGTCGTGTTCTTCGCCGCGCTGCGGGGCTACGCGCATCCGGCGCTGCGCAACGCGGGCCGGCTCGCCCTGCCCGAGGCGGCCCGGGAGAACGGCTGGCGGCCCGGCACCTCGCCGTCCTCGCGGGCCCTGCTCGTCTCGCTGCCGCCGCTGACCCCCGACGACACCCTGCACATCATGGACACCGCGTCCGGCGGTCTCAGCACCGCGTCCGGCGGACCGGCCTCCATGTCGTCCCAACTTCCGCACGCCACGCACAGGTTGACGGGCGGCAGTCCGCTCGGCATCACCCTGCTCGCCGCCTCGGCACGGCAGAACCTGCCCGAAGGCGCCGACTCGCTGGGCGCGTTGCTTACCGCCGATGTCGCGCTGCACGAGGACCACGCCGGCCGCCCCGCCTATCAGGAGCTCCTCGGCCGGCTCGTCCCCGGCGGCCGGCTCGACGAACTGACCGTGCTGGCCGCGGCCCACGACCGCGACTCGGCGTGCTCGCTCGCGGAGTCCCGGCTCCCGGAGGACTTCGGCGCGTCCGGCGTCCTGGACCTGGAGGAGCGGCTCGCGTCGGAGGGCTGGGCGGCAGCGGACGGACAGTTCGTCGGCGACCCCTTCCTGCGCGCGTTGCTCCTGCTGAGGCTGCACCACGGCGACCCGGACCACGAGCGGTGGCGGGCGGTGCACCGCGCCCTCATCGACCACTACCAGGACGCCGGCGAGACCGCCCCGCCCGACAGCGCCCGCTATCGGCTGCACCACGAACTCGCCCTCGGCAAGGCGGACTTCGCGGTGGCGCATCTGCGGGACACCTTCCCCCGCTCCGACACCCGCGGCTGGCTGTCCTCGCTGCTCTTCATCGCCTCCGCTCCGTACTACCACGCGCACGATCCGGACGGCCGGGACTTCGACGGCCACGACCACCGGGCCTCCGTCGCCCTCGGCCGCACGGACGCCGAGCAGCGGCCGCCGGACGGTGTGGACGCCGTACTGCACCTGCGGGTACGGCGGTTGCTGCACGCGGTGTGGCAGCTGACCGATCCGCTGGTGCTGCCGGACCCGAGGGTGACCGAGCGGCTCCGCTTCGAGCTGGAACAGCTGTCGAACCTGCGGCCCGCGGGCAACGCCCTGCTGTGGCGGGCCTCGCGGGACTGGCCGTCGGACGCCCTGGCGGGCCGGCCGCTGCGCGTCCCGGGCGACGAGGAGGGGGACCGGTGATGGCGCGCTTATGGGTGTGGCTGCGTGAGGACGTCTGGGAGATTCGTTTCCGCAGGTATGTCGCGCTGACGCTCGCGGCCGCCCTCGTGGGCGTCGGCATGTGGGGCGGCATGACGGCCGCGAAGGAGGACCGGTCGTGCGCGCCGGGGGTCGTACAGCCGAAGGGCAGTGCCGAGTGCGTCGGCGTCTCCTCGACGACGTACGCCTTCGGACGTCCGCAGTTCGCCGACGCCGTACGGGCGATCAACCGCGAGAACCACCGTCTGGCGCCCGGCAGTTACGTCACCGTCGCCCTGCTCGAACCCTTCACGGCGACCGACGCGGACAACCTGCGCGATGTGCTGCACGAGCTCCAGGGCGCCTATCTGGCGCAGTACCAGGCGAACCACGACACGACCGGGCTGAAGCCGAAGATCCGGCTCGTGCTCGCCAACCCCGGTGCCACCGGCGCCTCCTGGCGGCTCACGGTCGACCGGCTGGAGCGGATGGCGAAGGGCCCGGACCGGCTGCGCGCGGTGACCGGGGTCGGGCTGAGCACCGACAACAACCAGAAGGCGGTCGGGGAGCTGACCCGGCGGGGCATCCCGGTCATAGGGAGTTCGATCACCGCCGACGACCTCGCCAACGGACAGAACGGCGAGGACCCTTTCCCGGGGCTCGCCCGCGTCTCCCCCACCAACACCGACGAGGCACGCGCCCTCGCCTCCTTCGCCAAGGTGTCGGCGGCCAACGCCTTCCTTGTCTACGACCGGACGGGCGATCCGTACACCCGCACGCTCCAGAAGGCCTTCGAGAAGATGCTCAAGGGCGCGCGCTACGAGGCCCAGCCGTTCACGCCGCCCGCCGACCGCAGCAAAGAGGGCAGCACCGCCAACGTCTTCGCGCAGATCGCCAACATCCTGTGCAACACCCCGAAGGCCACGAACACCGTCCTGTTCGCGGGCCGGCACACCCAGCTGCGGCAGTTCATCAACGCGCTGGGCGCCCGGGGCTGCTCCGACCGCCGCTTCACCGTGCTCACCGGCGACGAGGGCTCGTACCTCGCCGGTGACAAGGAGCTCGACCCGGCCGCGCTCGAGGACCCGCTGCTCACCGTGCGCTACACGGCCCTCGCCCATCCGGACGCCTGGCTGAAGGACGGCGCGCGGACCGGCGGCAGCGCGGCCGACGCGAAGGTGCTCCAGCGGCTGCTGGACCGTGCCGTGCGGGAACCGGTCGGCCCTCTCGGCAAGGTCGCCCTGGACGACGGCCAGCTGATCATCGCGTACGACGCCATGCGGCTCGCGGTGCACGGCATCCGCGGAGCCTCGCCGACCGGGCGGATCCCCGCACTCGTGGACGTCGGCCTCCAGTGGCCCCAGGTGAAGGGCAAGCAGCTGCGGGTGAACGGGGCGAGCGGCTGGATCTGTCTGGACGCCCACGGCAATCCGTACGACAAGGCCGTGCCGATCGTGGAACTGACCCACGACAGCCGCGCCCGCTTCGTGAGGATCGCCTGGCCGGAGGCCAAGCCTCCCCCGGCGGAGTGCCTGCCGCCGTCCTAGGGCGGCCCGGGACGACGGAGGCCGGCCCCGGTGACGTGCGTCATCGGGGCCGGCCTTCTCGCGTCGGGATGGGTGTCAGACGCCCGCGTAGGAGTGCTTGCCGCTGACGAAGATGTTGACGCCGTAGTAGTTGAACAGCCAGCAGCCGAAGGCGATCAGGGCGATGTAGGCGGCCCTGCGGCCCTTCCAGCCGGCCGTGGCCCGCGCGTGCAGGTAGCAGGCGTACGCGACCCACGTGATGAACGCCCAGGTCTCCTTGGGGTCCCAGCCCCAGTAGCGGCCCCAGGCGTCGCCCGCCCAGATCGCGCCCGCGATGATCGTGAACGTCCACAGCGGGAAGACGGCGGCGTTCACGCGGTACGAGAACTTGTCGAGCGAGGACGAGGCGGGCAGCCGCTCCATGACGGAGGTGGCGAACCGGCCGGGCTGTCCGCCGTTCGCGAGCTTGTTCTCGTAGGAGTCCTTGAAGAGGTAGAGCAGCGTGCCGACGGCGCCCACGTAGAAGACGGCGCCGCACAGGATCGCGGTCGAGACGTGGATGTACAGCCAGTACGAGTGCAGCGCGGGAACCAATTGGTCGCTCGCGGTGTACAGGACAGTGACGGCGAGACCGAGATCGAGGAGGACCGAGGTGACCAGGGGGAGGCCGAGCCAGCGGACGTTCTTCTTCAGCGCGAGCAGCACGAGGAAGACCCCGACGGCGACGGTGGAGAAGGTGATGTTGAACTCGTACATGTTGCCCCACGGCGCCCGCCGCACCGACAGGGCGCGGGCGACCACACCGGCCGCCTCGACGGCCCACGCGAGCACGGTCAGGGACACCGCGATACGCCCGTAGAGGTCGCCCTGCTCGTCCCCGCCGTGCGCGCCGGGCCCGTCGGGCACGTCCCGCGCGCCCACCGCGGACCGGGTGACGACCTTCGGCCGCTCCAGTACGGCGGTGCCGCCGGCCTTCTGCACGGTGACCTCGGGGGCCGCCGCGGTCGCCTTGGCGCCGTTCGCGGTGAGCGCGTTGGCGGTGCGGGCGACCTTGCTGCGGCTGCCGAAGATCCACTCGGCGATGTAGGCGAAGAAGGCCAGGGTGTAGACGGCCATCGCCGAGTAGATCAGCGTGTTGCTGATGTTGGCGAGGTGTTCGTTGGTCGCGGTGGCCAGATCGGTCACGGCGCCCAGGTCGTGTGCGGTGGCGAGCGTCACTGCTTCTCAGCCCCTTCGGCGGCTGTTGCGGGGGGTTCGGCGTCGGCGTCGGTGGGTGCCGCGTCTTCGTCGGGCCTGGTGGGTGCCTGTTCGTGCACGAGCGCGGCCAGGTCGCCGAGCTCCTCGGGAAGCTTCGCGGACTCGCTGCGGCCGAGCCCGGCCATCTCGACGACGGTGACCCCGTCGGCGCCCGTGGTGGCCCGCACCCAGACACGGCGGCGCTGGATGAACAGCGATCCGGCGAGGCCGAGGATCGCGGCGAACGCTCCGGCCAGCGCCCAGTCACTGCCGGGCTGCTGGGTGACCTGGAAGTTCGCCCACTCCTTGATGTCCTTGTCGAAGGTGATCGAGCCGGCGCCGTCCGGCAGCTTCATCGTCTCGCCGGGCCGCAGCCGCGACTTGACGATCGCGCCCTTCGCGTCCTTGAACTGCTTCATGTGGGTGGTCTCGAGCTGGTACACGTTCTGCGGGAGGCCCGCATTGACCCCCAGGCTGCCGTGGAAGCCGCTCAGCGCGAGCACGGGGTAGTCGAGCGCAGGGAACTGGGAGAACATGTCGCCCTTGCCCGCCCCGGCGAAGGTCGGCACGAAGAAGGCGGAGAAGCCGAGCTGTTCGCTCTTCCCCTGCGCGTTCCGGTAGCCGTCCATGACCTTGACGGCGCCCTGCGAGGTGACGTTGGAGTCGAGCGGCAGCAGGGGCACGGCCTCGTGGAAGACGACCTTGCCCTTGCCGTCCCGGACGGTCACGACGGGCGCGTAGCCGTGGGCGGTGAGATAGACCTTCGAGTCGCCGATCACCAGCGGCTCGTTGACCTTGACGACGGTCTTCTTCGGCTTGCCGTACGCGCCGACGCTGTAGTCGACGGTGGCCTGGTAGGTGCGGGGCGTGCCCTTGTTGGGGCCGGTCCGCTCGTAGGTGCCGGTGAAGTTCTTCAGGTCGAAGCTGAAGGGCGTGAGGTCGTCGGTGCTGAAGAGGTTGCCGGACTTGAAGTCGTCGTAGGACACGAGCGTGTTGGAGAAGCCGTCGCCCTCGACGATCAGCTTGTTGCCCTCGGACTTGAAGAGCTGGCCCCAGGCGAAGGCGACGAGCATCACGATCAGCGCGATGTGGAAGAGCAGGTTGCCGGTCTCGCGCAGATAGCCCTTCTCCGCGGCGACGGCGTCCTTCTCGATGTGCGCCCGGAAACGCCGCTGCCTGAGCACCTCGAGCGCGGCCTCGCGGACCTGCTCGGGCTCCGCCGCAGTGCGCCAGGTCGCGTACGCGGGCAGCCGGGACAGCCGCTTGGGGGCGCCCGGCGGACGGCCGCGCAGCTGCCCGACGAACTGCCAGGTGCGGGGCACGATGCAGCCGATGAGGGAGATGAACAGCAGGATGTAGATCGCGGAGAACCACACCGAGCTGTACACGTGGAACAGGCCGAGCCGGTCGTAGAGCGGACCGAGCAGGCTGTGCGCGTCCTTGAACTCCTGCGCCTTCGCCGCGTCCTGGTTGGACTGCGGGATCAGCGAGCCGGGGATGGCGCCGAGCGACAGCAGGAAGAGCAGGATCAGCGCGACCCGCATCGACGTCAGCTGGCGCCAGAACCAGCGGGCCCAGCCGATGACCTCACGGGCGGTCCAGGCGATCCATCCCGTGGCGCCCGGTGTCCGCGCGCCGCCGAAGGAGCCGGGCATCGCCGTCTCCACGGGCGCGGTGGACAGCTGCGAACCGGCCTCGCCGAGTTCGCCGTCGGCGCTCACCCCGATGTGCCGCTTGGCCGCCGCCGGTTCCGCCGTCCCGCCGGCGCCGGTGTCAGTGTCGGTCGTGCTCATGGATCAGATCCCTACCGTGAAGCCGCTGGACCACGTCTGCATCTGCTGCACCAGGCTGTCCCAGGCGCCTGTCAGCAGGAGCGCACCCGTCACGATCATCATGGTGCCGCCGATGCGCATGACCCAGACATAGTGGCGCTTGACCCAGCCGAAGGCGCCGAGCGCCCTGCGGAAGGCGACAGCGGCGAGCACGAAGGGCACGCCGAGACCGAGGCAGTACGCGACGGTCAGTATGGCCCCACGGCCCGCGCTCGCCTCGCTGGAGGAGAGCGCCAGCACGGAGGCCAGGGTCGGGCCGATGCAGGGCGTCCAGCCGATTCCGAACAGCGCGCCGAGGATCGGCGCCCCGACCAGTCCCGCCACCGGCCGCTTGTGGAAGCGGAACTCGCGCTGCGTCAGCCAGGGCATCATCCCCATGAAGAAGACGCCCATCAGGATCATGAGCACGCCGAGCACCTTGGACAGCGTGCCCTGATACTCGAACAGCGTCGACCCGAAGTACCCGAACAGCGCCCCGCCGGAGACGAACACGGCGGTGAAGCCGAGCACGAACAGACTCGCCCCCGCGACCATCCGCCCCCGTCTGGCTTCCGCCAGATCCGTGCCGCTGACTCCGGTGACGTACGACAGATAGCCGGGTACGAGCGGCAGGACGCACGGCGAGAAGAAGGAGACGAGTCCGCCGAGCACGGCGATCGGCAGCGCGAGCAGCAGGGCACCGCTGTAGACCGTGGTGTTCATGTCGGTCGAGGCGGCGAGGTCCGTGGACGACAGGAGAAGGGACACGCCGGTCACTTCTCCGCGACGATCGGGTCGAGCATCTCGTGCAGCTTGTCCTCGCTGAGCGCCTGCAGGATGCGGGCCGCGATCTTGCCGTCCCGGTCGATGATGAGCGTGGAGGGGATCGCCTGCGGGTTGAGCGTGCCCTTCTCGAAGCGGAGCATCAGCTTGCCCGTCGGGTCGTACAGGCTGGGGTACGTGACCCCCTGCTCCTTCTCGAACGCCTTGGCCGGGGCGGTGCTGGGGTCACGGGTGTTGATGCCCACGAACTGCACGCCCTGCGCGGCGGTCTCCTTGGCGACCTTGACGAAGTTCGGCGCCTCGGCGCGGCACGGCGGGCACCAGGAGCCCCACACGTTGAGGACGACGACCTTGCCCTTGTAGTCGGAGAGATCGAGCTGCTTGCCGTCGACGGTCTCGCCGGAGAGGTCGGGTGCGTTGTCCCGCGACCCCTTGGCGACGGTGGAGATGCCGTCCTTGCCGGCGACGAAGTTGCTGTCGCCCCCGCCGCCGTGGGTGCCGCCCGAGCCGCAGGCAGACAGCAGGAGCGCGGCGACGGCGGCCCCCGTGGTGTACAGGGCGGCGCGGGGGCGGTTCGGGCGCTGGTCTGCGCGGCAGGCGGCACTCATGTGAAAAGTTTCGCATGCCCGTTTCGGGGATCTTCCGCACCCCCCTTGCGGGCGGAAACCCGCATATCAGGCGGCTTTCCCCCGGAGGTAGGAATTCCAGCCGCCGGCGGGCCGCTCCGCCACGTCCATCGACTGGAGCTTCGCCAGCACCTCGGGCCGCTGCACATCCAGCCAGTCCACGAACTGGCGGAAGGAGACGAGGCGTACGTCGGCGCCCTTCTCCTTCTCCCGGGCGATGTGGGTGAAGGCCTGCTCGACGGCGTCCATGTAGATGCCGCCGTTCCACTCCTCGAAGTGGTTGCCGATGAAGAAGGGGGCGCGATTCGTCTCGTATGCCCGCTTGAACCCGGAGATGTACGATTCGGCCGCCTGGGTGCGCCAGGCCGGATAGTTGTACGAGGGCGCCCGGGTGGAGTTGACCGACTGGTTGGCGAGGATGTTGTAGTCCATCGAGAGGACCTCGAAGCGGTGCCCGGGGAAGGGCATCGCCTGCAGCGGCAGGTCCCAGAGCCCCTGCTCCTTCCGCGGCCAGCGCTGGACACCGCCGGGCGAGGAGGCGTCGTAACGCCAGCCGAGCTCCCTGGCGACGGGCAGCAGGTTGTTCTGGCCGAGCAGACACGGGGTGCGGGCGCCGATGAGCTCCTTCTCGTAGTCGAAGGGCAGCGCGGGCAGATCCGTCCAGCCCGAGTTGGTGCGCCACTCCGTCACGAAGGACTTGGCCTGCTCGATCTCGCTGTACCACTGCCGGGCCGTCCAGTTGGCGACCGAGCCGGAGCCGGCGCAGAAGTGGCCGTTGAAGTGGGTGCCGATCTCATGGCCGTCGAGCCAGGCCCGACGCACCAGCTTCAGCGTGGACCTGACGTGCCCGTCGCTCAGGTAACCGATGTCCGAGGCACCGCGGGGGTTGTTCGGCGGCAGGTACAGGCGCTTCTTCGACTCGGGCAGCAGATAGAGCCCGGAGAGGAAGAACGTCATGTGCGCGTCGTTCTCCTCGGCGAGCTGGAGGAAGCGCTCGAAGAGACCGGTGCCGACCTCTCCGGCGCCGTCCCAGGAGAAGACCACGAACTGCGGCGGGGTCTCGCCGGGCTCCAGCGGCACGGGGCGCTCGGGCTGGCGCGGCTGCTTGCCGGTGTAGGCGGTGGAGCCGTCTCCGATGGGGCGCACGGTCCGCTTCGGGGTGCCCGGCCGGCCGGTGCCGGACGTGGGGGAACCGCCGGGGTGACCCTCGGCGTCCTTCTGCGCGACGGTGCCGCAGGCGGCAAGTCCCAGTGTGGCCGCGGCACCTGCCCCGAGGCCGATCATTCCCCTCCGGCTGACGTCCCGCATACGGTCCTCATTTCATCGCACCCTCTCAGCTGGCTCTCAGCTGGCATCCCATGAGAGGGCACGATGAAGTCGGAGGTTCCGTCTAACGCGCGCAGATTTATATGATTTTACGAATATGCGCTCATTTGGCCGGACTTCTCAGGTTTTACCCGTCAGGCCCCGAACGCCTTGTCCTTGCCCTTCACCGGCTTGGCACCCGCGAGGAGATGGGCCGGAACCAGATCGCGCGCGGGCTCGGTGTAGCCCACGGACACGATCTTGTCGCCCCGGTAGGTGAAGGTCGTCAGGGACGCCAGCGTGCACTGCCGCTTGCGCGGGTCGTGCCACAGCCGCCGCTTCTCCGCGTAGCTGCGCACGATCCAGATCGGCAGCTGATGACTCACCAGCACCGCCTCGTGGCCGCGCGCGGCGTCCTTGGCGGCGTCCAGCGCGCCCATCATCCGCACGACCTGGTCGACGTACGGCTCGCCCCAGGACGGCTTGAAGGGGTTGACGAGGTGCTTCCAGTTCTCCGGCCGCCGCAGCGCGCCGTCCCCGACGCCGAAGGTCTTGCCCTGGAAGACGTTGTCCGCCTCGATGAGCCGCCCGTCGGTCGCCAGGTCGAGACCGTGCGCCTTCGCGATCGGCGTGGCCGTCTCCTGCGCCCGCTCCAGCGGCGAGGCCACGACATGCGTGACGTCACGCGACGCGAGGTGCTCGGCGACCCGGTCGGCCATCTGCCGCCCGAGCTCGGACAGGTGGTATCCGGGCAGCCGCCCGTAGAGCACCCCGTCCGGATTGGCGACCTCGCCGTGCCGCATCAGATGGACGACGGTGATGTCGCCGTTGCCGGTGGTGTTGCCGTTGCTCGTGGGGTCGCTCATGCCGTGGCCTCCGCCGCCGCCCGCGCCGCCGCCGGAAGGGCGTCGGCGATCCGCTGAACCGCCTGCTCGTCGTGGGCCGTCGACACGAACCACGACTCGAACGAGGACGGCGGCAGATACACGCCCTGCGCCAGCATCGAATGGAAGAACGCGGTGTAGCGGAAGGACTCCTGCGCCTTCGCGCCCTCGTAGTCGCGCACCTCACGTCCCGTGAAGAACACCGAGAACATGTTGGAGGCACGCTGCAGGCGGTGGGTCACACCCTCCTTGGTGAGCGCCTCGGTCACCAGTGTCCGGATCCGCTCCGACACCGCGTCGACCTTGCCGTACGCGGCGTCGTCGAGGAGCCGCAGCTGCGCGAGCCCGGCGGCGGTGGCGACGGGATTGCCCGCGAGCGTGCCCGCCTGGTACACCGGCCCGGCGGGCGCGAGGTGCGCCATGACGTCCTCACGGCCACCGAACGCGGCGGCCGGGAAGCCGCCGCCCATCACCTTGCCGAAGGTCATCAGGTCGGGGCGCACGCCGTCGATCCCGTACCAGCCGGCCCTGCTCGTGCGGAAGCCGGTCATGACCTCGTCGGAGATGAAGAGGGCGCCGTTCTTCGCGCAGGCGTCCTTGAGGCCCTGGTTGAAGCCGGGCCCGGGAGGCACCACACCCATGTTGCCGGGCGAGGCCTCGGTGATCACACAGGCGATCTCACCGGGGTGCGCGTGGAAGGCGGCCTGCACGGCCTCGAGGTCGTTGTAGGGCAGGACGATGGTGTCGGCGGCCTGGGCACCGGTGACACCGGGCGTGTCGGGCAGCGCGAAGGTCGCCACCCCGCTGCCCGCCGCGGCGAGCAGCGAGTCGACGTGCCCGTGGTAGCAGCCGGCGAACTTGATCACCTTCGACCGCCGGGTGAACCCGCGGGCCAGCCGGATGGCCGACATGGTCGCCTCGGTGCCGCTGGAGACGAGCCGGACCTGCTCGACGGGCTCGACGCGCGCGACGATCTCCTCGGCCAGGGCGACCTCTCCCTCACCGGGCGTACCGAAGGACGTACCGCGGGAGACGGCTTCCTGAACGGCGGCGATGACCGCCGGATGGGAGTGCCCGAGGATCATCGGACCCCAGGAACAGACGAGGTCGACGTACTCACGGCCGTCGGCGTCGGTCAGGTACGGACCGGTGCCGGACACCATGAACCGGGGCGTACCGCCCACGGCTCGGAAGGCGCGCACGGGAGAATTCACGCCACCGGGGGTGACGGCCGCCGCACGGTCGAACAGCGACTGCGAGGCTGGGGCTTCGTAGGGATAAGGCAGTTCGGTCATGACCTGCGACGTCTCCGACTCCGGGGGGCTAGTGACCTCCTCAGGGTAGGCCAGGGGCCCGGGGGGTCCGTGAGGGGAAGATCGGGGGGACCGTGAACGGATGAACCCGGCCCGACGTACGGCTCCACAGAGGAAAGATCCCGGCCATCGTGGGGCCGGTGTGACGGAGCCCGGTACGACAACCGGGTTCCTTCCCCCGGTCATCTGCGAAACTGGGTTACGAACGGACAGCTCACATGAACGACGGTGTTCAGGGGCCGCGAAGATCCCGCGGACAGGTGTTTCGGCGTACGTTTCGGCGTGCGACCGTGGGGGAGGTCACTGTCACGATGATCGGGTTGCGTGGCGGGGCTCGCGCGACTTAGAAAAGCAGTCGGGTGGAGATATGCATCGCGGTGGCGGACTGGGCGAGGGGACCGACGACCTCAACCCTCGGCGTGCCCGGCGGGGAAAGCACCGGCGCGCGGCGGAGGAAGCGGCCGACATACGGGCTGGACAGGTACAGGGACCGCAGAGTGACCCCGAGCGGATCGACCGCGCGGTGGAGCGGCTGCGGTCGGAGAGCGGGAATGGTGGCCGAGTGGGGGTGACGTACAAATACTTCGGCGCGCCGGACGGCGCGACGGCGGCCCGGGTCCCGATCTCGATGCGCCCCGAGGAACTCGGCGGCGACGAGCTCGGCATGAACGGCATGTTCACCAAGATCAAGCCGGAAACGATGGCCGCGATGGTCCTCACGGGCATAGAAGGCGTCCCCCTGAACAAGGTGCCGCCGCTCGAGCTTGTCGTTCTGCACCCCGACTACGCCGTGGTCAAGCTCCCGATGACCGTCGTCGACCCGCTGCGCGGCATAGGCGAGGAAGCCGTCGGCGCGGCCGCGTTCATCTGGTCCACCGTCCCGGACCGGGGCGGCCCGCGAGACGCGTTCAACGTCTATCAGCTGCTGCATGAATGGCAGGACTTCTCGCACCGCCTGCATGAGGCGGGGCATCAGCCGTACTGCCTGGTGTGGCCGTGAACCGGGTTCTCCCGGGAATCTGACCCGCGTCTCCCCCGGGCCCGCACTGCCACCCCGGGGTGTCCAGGGCCCGCCTCACCGCCCCGGGGTGCCTAGAGCCCGCCCGCGACCCGGAGTACCGCGCCCGTCGTGTACGAGGCGTCGTCCGACAGCAGCCAGGCCACCGCGCCGCAGATCTCCTCCGGCTGTCCCGCGCGGCCCATGGGAATGCCGGCGGCCACCAGGGCCGGGCGCCGCGGGTCCTCGTGGAAGTCCGTCCAGACCGTGCCCGGGGCCACGCAGTTCACCCGGATCCCGTCGGCCGCCACCTCCTTGGACAGACCGATGGTCAGGGCGTCGACGGCGGCCTTCGCCGCCGCGTAGTGGACGTACTGGCCCGGACTGCCCAGGGTCGCCGCGGCGGACGAGACGTTGACGATCGCGCCCCCGCCGACCGCGGTCATCTCCCGTACGGCGCGCCGCGCGCAGAGCAGATAGCCGAGCACGTTGACCGCGAGGGCGTCCCGCATGCCGTCGGGGTCGGCGTCGGCGAGCCGCCCGTTGGGTCCGCTGACACCCGCGTTGTTCACCAGTCCGGTGACCGGGCCGAGTCCGGCCGCCGCGTCGAAGAGCCCGTCGACCGCCGCGGGGTCGGAGGTGTCCACGGCCACGGACAGACAGCTCCGGCCCACGTCGGCGACGGCGTCCGCCACCCTCTCGGCCGCCGCGCGGTCGGACCGGTAGCCGATCACGATGTCGTGGCCCTCCTGGGCCAGCCTCCGGCAGACGGCCGCGCCGATACCGCGGCTGCCACCGGTCACCACCGTGATCTTCCGTCCGCCTCGCATGACCGCCTCCCGCGTCCGCACAGCCGATCAGTGTGCCAGGAGCGGAGTCAGGGACTCGTCAGGGCCGGGGCCCGGGGTGTCAGAGAGGCGTCAGCACCCCGTCCGCCGTCGTCTGCTGCGCCTTCCATGGGAGACGGACGCATACCGGGGCAGTCGTACGGCGAGGAGCGAGCGAGGGATGGGTGAGGGTGCGGTGCGGGCGACGGGTGAGGGTGCGGGCGGGAGTGCCGGACGGCCGCGTGTCGTGGTCGGGGTGAACGGGTCGCTGGGCGGCCTGGCGGCCCTGCACCGGGCCGCGTACGAAGCCCGGCGCGGCGGTACGGAGCTGGTGGCCGTGTTCGCCTGGGAGCCGCCCGGCGGTTCCCTCGCGCACCGGCGCGCGCTCTGCCCGCCGCCGCTGGAGGACCTCCGGCAGGACGCGGGCCAACGGCTGCTCGCCACGCTCGAGGCGGTCTTCGGCACCGCGGGACCCGGAGTTCCCTACCGGGCCGTGGTCGTCCAGGGTGCCGGCGGGCCCGCCCTGGTGGAGACCGCCGACCGGGAGGACGACCTCCTGGTGGTCGGGGCGGGAGGTCGCGGGCCGGTGCTCCGGGCGCTGCTCCCCTCCGTCGCCCGGTACTGCCTCGCGCACGCCCGCTGTCCCGTGCTGGCCGTCCCGCCCTCGCCTCTGGCGGACCACCTCTCCGCGGTGCACCGCCGGATCGCCCTGCGCCTGCCTCTGGACGCGCGGGAGCTGACGGAGGGCCGGTCCTGAGCGCCGGGGGTGACACGCGGGGTGCATCGGCCCGTCCTCCACGGCGCGGCACGCGTCCCGGCCCCGTCAGCGTCCCGTCATGGCGCCGCCGGTTGCCGTCAAGCATGCGTCAGCGGGGCGGTCGGGCCCCGGCAGGTCGGGCATAGCGTCACCGGAGCGCCCGGCCGAACGGGTCGGGCAGCGCACGTCACCCTCTTCGAGGAGCAGGACATGTCTCCACTCGACCGTTCCGAGGACCCCGAACCCGCTGAACGCTTCCCGGCCGGACGGCACGGGCTCCGGCTTCCCGGACCCCTCTTCGTCCCCGTCCGGCCGGGGCCCACGGGCTGCACGGCCCGCTTCTTCCGCACCCCCCTCGGCGCCCGTACGGCCGTCGGATTCACCTCGGCGGCGAAGCTCACCGCCACGCTCGGCGCCGGCCAGACCTGGATCCGGCTCTCCGAACCCGCGCTGCGCGCGCTCGCCGCGCCCCTGGGCGTCACCGCTCTCACCGTCGACCCGCAGCTCTCCGCCCCCACGGCGGACCGTGCCGCCGCCACGGTCCGCGAGCGCGAGAACTCCCGGCGCCGGTGGCATCCCCGGCACACCGGCATCGTGCGGGCGCCCGGCGCCATCACCGTCGTCGCGTGTCCGAACCCGCTGATCGGCTGAGGAGGCCACCATGTCCGTCCAGGAACTGCCCGTGATCACCAGGCCCGCCGGCACCGGACCCGCAGGCACCCGCACAAGCCCCGACACCGACACGGACGCCGGGAACGCCGGCACCGACGTGGAGGACGCCGACGGTCTGTCCGTCTGGCCCCGGTCCACCCGCCCCACCCCCGACGGCGACCTCACGCTCGCCCGTGTCTCCCTCGCCGAGGCCGCCGACCGCTTCGGCACCCCCGTCTACGTCCTGGACGAGCAGGAGGTCCGGGACCGCTGCCGTACCTACCGCGCCGCGTTCCCCGAGGCCGACGTCGTGTACGCGGCGAAGGCGTTCCTGTGCCGGGCGATGGCCCACTGGGTCCGGGAGGAGGGACTCGGCATGGACGTCTGCTCCGCCGGGGAACTCGCGCTCGCCGTCACCACGGGCTTCCCGCCCGAGAGGATCGTGATGCACGGCAACGCCAAGAGCCCGGAGGATCTGCGCACCGCCCTGCGCCTCGGCGTCGGACGCATCGTCGTGGACAGTACGTCGGAGATCGCGCGCCTCGCCGCGATCACCCCGCCCGGTACCCGGCAGAAGGTCATGGTGCGGGTGGTGCCCGGCATCGCGGCCGGCGGTCACGCGAAGGTGCGGACCGGCACGGACGACCAGAAGTTCGGCCTGTCGGTCGCGGACGGCTCGGCGCGGCACGCCATCACCCGGATACTCGACCAGCCGCACCTCGAACTCGTCGGGCTGCACTGCCACATCGGCTCGCAGATCGCCTCCGTGAAGCCGTACGTCGGCGCCGTGCGCCGCATGGTCGGACTGCTGGCCCGGGTCCGGGAGCAGCACGGAGTCGTCCTCCCCGAGCTGAACATCGGCGGCGGCCACGCCATCGCCCACCGGCCCGGCGAGGAGAGCATGAACGTCTCCGCCCTGGCCGCCCGGGTCCGCGCCGAACTGCGGGACGGCTGCAACCGTGCCCAACTCCCGATCCCTCGACTGACATTGGAGCCGGGACGGGCGATCGTCGGCCCGGCCGGGGTCGCCGTCTACCGGGTCCTCGCCGTCAAGCGCACCGGCGCGCACACCTTCGTCGCCGTCGACGGCGGCATGAGCGACAACCCGAGGCCCGCGCTGTACGGCGTCCGGTACGCACCCCGGCTCATCGGCCGGGCCTCCTGCGCCCCGCCCCGCCGCGTCACCGTCGTGGGCCAGCACTGCGAGGCGGGCGACATCCTCGCCGACGAGGTGGCGCTCCCGGGCGATGTGCGCCCCGGCGACCTCCTCGCCGTTCCCGCGGCCGGGGCGTATCACCTCTCCATGGCCTCGGGTTACAACCTGGTCGGCCGTCCGCCCGTGGTCGCGGTGTCCGACGGCATCGCCCGCGTCCTCGTACGCCGTGAGTCGCTGGAGGACATGAGCCGCCGGGACGTGGGGATCTGACGCCGGGTGCCCCGCGCGGCCCATCGGGGTGAGCAGACGAGTCGCCGCCGATCGGGTCATGTGTGGGGCACCGCACAGGCCCGCGGGACACCGGGCATTCTCGGTGAATCAGCAGGTCAGAAAGGTCCGGCCCGCCCTCGGGCGGTGGCGCGAGCGGTCGAGGGCGGGTACGCCGGCCGTGGGCCGGGCGGGGATCTCAAGTGGTGCCCTCCGCTCATCAGCTTGACGGTTAATCACGTCGGGCCGGGTTTTTGTCTGCTGACAAGAGGTCAGCTGCTCGGTCACGACGGAAGGACTTCGAAATGCGATCTGCCCGCATGCTCCTCGCCGCCGCGACGGCCACCGCCGCTCTCGCGATCGCCGCCCCAGGCGCCTACGCCGTCTCGGCCGGCGACTGGGACCAAGGCGACTCCTCTTCCTCCAGCAAGGAGCGCGACTCCTCCTCGTACGGCAAGGAGCACGACACCTCTTCGTACGGCAAGGAGCACGACTCCTCCTCGTACGGCAAGGAGCACGACTCCTCCTCGTACGGCAAGGAGCACGACTCCTCCTCGTACGGCAAGGAGCACGACAAGGACAGCGGTCACGACAAGGGCTCCTGGCACCACGAGAAGCCGGAAGGCGGCGTGCACACCGGTGGCGGTGCGCTGACGGCCACCAACGCGGACGACTGGTCCAAGGACGACAAGAAGTACGACCCGGAGACCTACAAGGACAAGGGCTCCTCGGACTCAGAGAAGGGTTCGGGTTCGTGGGAGAAGGGCTCCTCCGACTCCGAGAAGGGTTCGGGTTCGTGGGAGAAGGGCTCCTCGGACTCCGAGAAGGGCTCGGGTTCGTGGGAGAAGGACTCGGAGCACGGCAAGCCCCACGGCGGCGTGCACACCGGTGGCGGCGGTCTCGCCTCGCCGGGTGTCACGGCCGGCGGAGTCGCCATCCTGGGCGTCGCGGCAGCGGGCGTCTACGCACTGCGCCGTAGGAGCGCCGCGGGCGGTGTGGCCTGACCATGCCTGATGACATAGCGGCCCGGGCCGCCACCCACGAACCCTGTGGCGGCCCGGCCGGCCCTCCCTCACCCCAGCCAACGCCCACCCCCGTTCCTCCTCCGCCCCCGCCCCCCTCTCCGTCTCCGTCTCCGGTTGCCGGCCTATGGCCTTCTGTTCTTGCTCCCCTTGCTGTTCTCCCTGCTCTTGCTGCTCTTGCTGCTCTTGCTGTTTCGGCCCTGTCCGCTCTGCTGCCCTGACCCGATGAGGTGGTGCCCGATGGCAGCCCGGTTGTCCTCTCCTGCCGAGAGCCCGTACCTGTCACCCGGCCGGAAATCCCGGCGTCGTGTGATGTGGATCGTGTGGTGCGCCGGCATCGCGGTCCTGCTGGCGATGAACCTGTTCCGCGGCCATGACGAACCGTCCGGCCCCGCACCCGCCTCCCGCGCCGCTGCGGCCCCCGCCCCCGCCTCCCGTGCCGCGGCGGCCCCCGCGCCCTCGTTCTCGAAGGCGCCCTCGGCCGTTCGCGAGGACGGGAAGCATCTCCCGCGGGCCGAGCCGATCCGTCTGCTCATCCCGAAGATCTTGGTGGACGCGCCCTTCACCGACCTCGTCATCGACGACGCGGGCCGGCTCCAGCCCCCGCCCGCGAACGACACCAATCTGGTCGGCTGGTACGCCAAGGGTGTCTCCCCCGGTGAGAAGGGTGCGGCGATCATCGCCGGGCATGTCGACACGAAGACCTCCGCCGCGGTGTTCGCCGGTCTCAGCGACCTGGAGAAGGGCGACAAGTTCAGTGTCCAGCGGTCCGACGGCCGGACGGCGTCCTTCGTCGTCGACAGCGCGGAGACCTTCGCGAAGGAGGACTTCCCCGACAAGCGGGTGTACGCCGACACTTCCGACGCGCAGGTTCGCCTCATCACCTGTGCCGGCACCTACGACCGCTCCGTCAAGGACTACACCGACAACCTGGTGGTCTTCGCCCACCTCGTCTGACCGGGCGAGCGGTCGTCCGGTCCACTCCGTGCTCCTGCCCTCGGCGCCGAGCCGTCGGCCCGCTCACCGGCCCGGCCGGACACGAGTCCCCTTTTCCCTCACGCCTCGAAGCGGTAGCCCATGCCGGGCTCTGTGATCAGGTGGCGCGGGTGGGAGGGATCCGCCTCGAGCTTCCGTCTGAGCTGGGCCATGTACACCCGCAGGTAGTTCGTCTTGTTGCCGACGGAGACGCCCCACACCTCCTGGAGGAGCCGGTGCTGGGTGATGAGCCGGCCCGGGTTGCAGACCAGGATCTCCAGCAGTTGCCACTCGGTGGGCGTCAGGCGGATGTCGCGCCCGGCACGGGTCGCCTTCTTGGCGGCCAGGTCGACGGTGAAGTGTTCCGTGGTGACCAGGACGGTCTCGGGGGCGAGCCCGGGTGTCTCGGTGCGGCGGACGGCGGCCCGCAGCCGGGCCAGCAGTTCGTTCATGCTGAACGGCTTGGTGATGTAGTCGTCGGCGCCCGCGTCGAGCGCGGCGACCTTCTCGTCGGAGGCCCGGCGCGCGGACAGCACCAGGATCGGCACGCGGGTCCAGCCGCGCAGGGCTCTGATGACCTCGGTGCCGTCCATGTCGGGGAGCCCGAGATCCAGGACCACCACGTCGGGCCGGCGCGCGGCGGCGATCCGCAGCGCGGTGGTGCCGTCGGGGGCGGCGTCGACCCCGTATCCGCGCGCCTGCATGGTGATCAGGAGCGCCCGTACGAGCTGGTGGTCGTCCTCCACTACGAGCACCCGGGTCATCGGTGTGGGCCTTTCCTGTCGCGGTGGGGAGTCGAACGGTGGTCCTTCCGCAGCTCGCGGAGAGTCGTGACGATGTTCGGCAGGCGTGAACCGCCTTCGCGTACAGGAGAGTTGGCGATTCGGGTAGTGGTCCCGGGTCGCCAACTCCCCTGCTGTGCGGGTAAGTCCATCAGCTCTTCGCCGCAAGTTCCTTGAGCGCGATGTTGAGTTCGAGGACGTTGACCCGGGACTCGCCGATGAAGCCGAGGGTCCGGCCGTCGGTGTGCTCATCGACCAGCTTCTGCACCTGGGCGACGGGCAGTCCGTTCTTCTCGGCGACGCGGTACACCTGGATGTCCGCGTAGTCCGGGGAGATGTCCGGGTCCAGGCCGGAGCCGGAGGAGGTGACCGCCTCGGCGGGCACGTCCGACGGCTTGACCGTGTAGCCGTTCACCGAGTTGTCCTTGACGACGGCGGCCTTCGCGTCCTTGACCCACTTGATCAGGTCGGCGTTGTCACCGGAACGGTTGGTGGCGCCGGACAGGATCAGTTTGTACTGGGTGTTGACGCTGTTGGTCCCGAGGCCGTTCTGCGGGCGGCCCTGGAACCACTTCAGGTCGGGCTCCGGGGTCTCCTGGCCCTTCTTCAGCGGCAGGTTGTAGGCCTGGCCGATAAGCGAGGAGCCGACGACCTTGCCGTCCGCCTTGATCTCCGAGCCGTTCGCCTTGCCGCTGAACAGGCCCTGGGCGATGCCGGTGACGGCCAGCGGATAGATCACGCCCGTCACCACCGTCAGCACCAGCAGCGCGCGCAGCCCCGCCCACAGCAACCGGGCGGTGTTCGATACCGAGTTGTTCATGCGGATCAGCCGATTCCGGGGATGAGGGAGATGAGCAGGTCGATGATCTTGATGCCGATGAAGGGCGCGACCAGGCCGCCGAGGCCGTAGATCCCGAGGTTGCGCCGCAGCAGCTTGTCGGCGCTGACCGGGCGGTACCGCACACCCCGCAGGGCGAGCGGCACCAGCGCGATGATGATCAGCGCGTTGAAGATGACCGCGGAGAGGATCGCGGAGTCGGGCGAGGACAGGTGCATGACGTTGAGCTTGTCCAGGCCCGGGTAGACCGCCGCGAACAGCGCCGGGATGATCGCGAAGTACTTGGCGACGTCGTTGGCGATGGAGAACGTCGTCAACGCGCCCCGGGTGATCAGCAGTTGCTTGCCGATCTCGACGATCTCGATGAGCTTGGTGGGGTTGGAGTCCAGGTCCACCATGTTCCCGGCCTCCTTGGCGGCCGAGGTGCCGGTGTTCATGGCGACACCCACGTCCGCCTGGGCCAGCGCGGGGGCGTCGTTGGTGCCGTCGCCGGTCATCGCGACGAGCTTGCCGCCCGCCTGCTCCCGCTTGATGAGCGCCATCTTGTCCTCGGGAGTCGCCTCCGCGAGGAAGTCGTCGACGCCCGCCTCCTCGGCGATCGCCTTGGCGGTCAGCGGGTTGTCGCCCGTGATCATGACGGTCCTGATGCCCATGCGGCGCAGCTCGTCGAACCGCTCGCGCATGCCGTCCTTGACGACGTCCTTGAGGTGGATGACGCCCAGCACGCGGGCGCCCGCGGTGTCCTCGACCGCGACGAGCAGCGGGGTGCCGCCCGCCTCGGAGATCCGGTCGGCCAGGGTGCCGGCGTCCTCGGAGACCGTGCCGCCCCGCTCCTTGACCCAGGCGATGACCGAACCGGCCGCGCCCTTGCGGATCTTCCTGCCGTCGACGTCCACACCGGACATCCGGGTCTGGGCCGTGAAGGCGATCCATTCGGCGCCCGCCAGTTCGCCCTGATGCCGCTCGCGCAGCCCGTACTTCTCCTTCGCCAGGACGACGATCGAGCGCCCCTCGGGCGTCTCGTCGGCCAGCGACGACAGCTGCGCGGCGTCCGCGACCTCGGCCTCGGTCGTCCCCGTCACCGGTACGAACTCCGACGCCTGACGGTTGCCCAGCGTGATGGTGCCGGTCTTGTCGAGGAGCAGGGTGGAGACGTCACCGGCGGCCTCGACCGCGCGGCCCGACATCGCGAGGACGTTGCGCTGCACCAGACGGTCCATGCCCGCGATGCCGATCGCGGAGAGCAGGGCGCCGATGGTGGTCGGGATCAGGCAGACCAGCAGGGCCACCAGGACGACCATCGTGAGGTGGGTGCCCGCGTAGTCGGCGAACGGCGGCAGCGTGGCCACGGCGAGCAGGAAGACGATGGTCAGGGACGCGAGAAGGATGTTCAGCGCGATCTCGTTGGGCGTCTTCTGCCGGGCCGCACCCTCGACCAGGGCGATCATCCGGTCGATGAAGGTCTCGCCCGGCTTCGTCGTGATCTTGACGACGACGCGGTCGGAGAGGACCTTCGTGCCGCCGGTGACGGCCGAGCGGTCGCCGCCGGACTCACGGATGACCGGGGCCGATTCGCCGGTGATGGCCGACTCGTCGACGCTCGCGACACCCTCGACGACGTCACCGTCGCCGGGGATGATGTCGCCCGCCTCGCAGACGACCAGGTCGCCCACGCGCAGTTCGGTGCCGGGTACCTGCTCCTCGGACCTGCCGTCCGGGGAGAGCCGGCGCGCCACCGTGTCGGTCTTGGCCTTGCGCAGGGTGTCCGCCTGCGCCTTGCCGCGCCCCTCGGCCACCGCCTCCGCCAGGTTGGCGAAGATCACGGTGAGCCACAGCCAGGCGCTGATCGCCCAGCCGAACCAGTCGCCCGGGTCCTTGAAGGAGAAGACGGTCGTCAGCACCGAGCCGACGAGGACCACGAACATCACGGGCGATTTGACCATGATCCGCGGGTCGAGCTTGCGGAAGGCGTCCGGCAGCGACGTGAGCAGCTGCTTGGGGTCGAACAGACCCGCGCCGACCTTTCCTTCGTCCTTGTGGCCGGTCGGCACATCGCTGTGCGGCGCCCGGGTCGGGGCGGCTGTGGACATCGAGTCCTCTTGGTTCTCTGTACGAGTGGTCATGACGCCAGCCCCTCGGCCAGCGGGCCCAGCGCGAGCGCCGGGAAGTAGGTCAGGCCGGTGATGATCAGGATCGCTCCGACCAGCAGGCCGGTGAACAGCGGCTTCTCGGTGCGCAGGGTGCCCGCGGTCGCCGGCACCGGTTTCTGCTCGGCGAGCGAACCGGCCAGCGCGAGAACGAACACCATCGGCAGGAAGCGGCCGAGCAGCATGGCCAGTCCGATGGTGGTGTTGAACCACTGCGTGTCGGCGTTCAGACCGGCGAAGGCCGAGCCGTTGTTGTTGGCGCCCGAGGTGTAGGCGTACAGGATCTCGGAGAATCCGTGCGCGCCGGAGTTGGTCATCGAGTTGCCCGGGGTGGGCAGGGCCATCGCGGCGGCGGTGAAGACGAGTACCAGTGCCGGGGTGACGAGGATGTAGAGGGCCGCGAACTTGATCTCGCGGGTGCCGATCTTCTTGCCCAGGTACTCGGGGGTGCGGCCGACCATCAGACCGGCGATGAACACCGCGATGACCGCCAGGATCAGCATGCCGTAGAGACCGGATCCGGTACCACCGGGCGCGATCTCGCCGAGTTGCATGCCGAGCATCGTGATGCCGCCGCCGAGACCGGTGAAGGAGGAGTGGAAGGAGTCCACCGCACCGGTCGAGGTCAGGGTGGTCGCCACCGCGAAGATGGACGAGCCGCCGACGCCGAAGCGGGTCTCCTTGCCCTCCATCGCCCCGCCGGCGATGTCGAACGCCGGTCCGTGGTGGGCGAACTCGGTCCACATCATCAACGCCGTGAAGCCGATCCAGATGGTGGCCATCGCGGCGAGGATCGCGTACCCCTGCCTGAGGCTGCCGACCATCCGGCCGAAGGTGCGGGTCAGCGCGAACGGGATGAGCAGGATCAGGAAGATCTCGAAGAGGTTCGTGAACGGGGTCGGGTTCTCGAAGGGGTGCGCGGAGTTGGCGTTGAAGTAGCCGCCGCCGTTGGTGCCCAGCTCCTTGATGGCCTCCTGGGAGGCCACCGCCCCGCCGTTCCACTCCTGCGAGCCGCCGAAGAACTGGCCCACCGCGTGGATGCCGGAGAAGTTCTGGATGGCGCCGCACGCCACCAGCACGATCGCGCCGATCACCGAGATCGGGATCAGGATGCGGACGGTGCCGCGCACCAGGTCCGACCAGAAGTTGCCCAGCTCACCGGTGCGGGACCGCGCGAAGCCGCGCACGAGCGCCACGGCCACCGCGATACCGACGGCCGCGGACACGAAGTTCTGCACCGCGAGACCGGCGGTCTGCACGACATGGCCCATGGCCTGCTCGCCGTAGTACGACTGCCAGTTCGTGTTCGACACGAACGACGCGGCGGTGTTGAACGCCTGGTCCGGATCGATCGCGGAGAAGCCGAGCGAGCCGGGCAGATGCCCCTGGAGTCGCTGCAGCAGGTAGAGGAAGAGGACGCTGACGGCGGAGAAGGCGAGGACACCGCGCAGATAGGCGGGCCAGCGCATCTCCGTGTTCGGGTCGGCACCGATGCCCTTGTAGATCCACTTCTCGACGCGCAGGTGCTTGTCGGAGGAGTAGACCCGGGCCATGTAGTCGCCGAGGGGACGGTAGGCGAGTGCCAGTGCCGCCATGAGAGCCAGCAGCTGAAGCACGCCGGCGAGGGCAGGACTCATATCGAGGCTCAGAACCTCTCCGGGAAGACGAGGGCAAGGACGAGATAGCCCAGCAGGGCGACGGCCACGATCAGGCCGACGATGTTCTCGGCGGTCACAGCTTGGTCACCCCCCTGGCGACGAGGGCCACCAGCGCGAACACCGCGATCGTGGTGACGACGAAGGCCACGTCGGCCATCGTGAGCTCCTAGAAGAGGTGCGAATCGAACGGACGCTTAGAGGAAAACTCCTCTCCGGCCGGATTCGGCCACCGTTGACGCCTCCCATACGGGGCGCAGCACGCCTTTGACGCATTCCTTACGAGTCGCCGCGGAACCCCCTGGCCGAAGTCCCGCGGACGCTGGCATGCGGGCCCCGCGAAACGTCCCGTGCGGGCCCGCGGACCATCCCGCCCGGACCGCCGGAGGGCCCTCGCGGGCCCATGGAACGTCCGGTTCACATGGGGCGGGTGCTCCTCGGCTCGGGGCGGAGCCCCTCGCCGGGGCCGTCGCCTGAGGAGCCGCACACGCGGGGAGGCGTGTGCGGCTGCGCTCAGGTTGTTCCCGGCCCCGGACCTGCGCGTACGCCCCTTGCGGGTTCTTCGCGCGCCGATCCCCCCTCCTTGTCGCAACCTTGACGCCCCGGCACATCAGAGAGCCGTCAAGGCATACGGCCCGCGGCTCTCCGCTTCCCTACCGTCGGACCCATGGAACGCCGCAACGATCCGCGTGAACCGGTCGAGGTGCCCCCGCCATCGGCCGCGGAGGTGACGCACGACCTTCTCTGGGCCCGGGACCTGCGCAGCTCGATCCGCTGCGCGGGCGTCCTGCTCGCCCTCCTGATCGTGATCGACCGTGGCGCGGGCACGCTCACCGACCTGCGCGCCCTGCTGTGGGTCACGCTCGCGGTGCTGCTCTTCCTCGTGCTGTGCCCCACCCGGGTCTCCGCGGACGAGGGCCGGCTGACCACCCGCGGACCGCTCGGCACCCGGCGGGTGCGGACCGACCATCTGGTGTCCGTGCGCTGCCTGGACGGCGTCGGACAGCGGCTCGTGCTGCGCGACACGTTCGGCGCGCGCGTGGAGATCGACCCACGCGTCCTGGTCGCCAACCCGGCGCTGTGGCACCGCCTGGACGAGGACGCCCGGGTCTCCGCGCTGCGCGGCTCCCTCGTCTGCGGGGCGACGGCGCTGCGCCGTGTCTCGGAGCGGATCGACCGTGAGACGGCCCGGACGGTGTTCAAGGTCTCCGGGCTGGACTGAGCCCCTGTTCTTGAACAGCCCTTCCGCCCGAAGGAGCTGACGTCTTGGAGGTCGCCCCGCGGGTCCGCCCCTCTTGGCGCCCTCGTGATGCGCGACCAGCCGGTCTTAACGCAAGCTTGACGCGTAGGGCCCCCGGACGCGTGGGCCCATGGATCACTCTCTGCATACGCTGATGGCGCCGTCTCCTCGATGGCCGGAACCGATCGAAGAGACGTACGTCAGGAGAGTCACCGATGGCCAGCACCGAGCCCGCCCCGCCGAGCCGCTTGCGGGCGTGGATGCTGGAAGGCCTGTCCGACATGGGCAAGGGCAAGGGCCGCCGACTCCCGACTCAGGCCGCCGAGCCCGCGCCCGTGCACAAGGGGCAGCGCTGGTGGCGGGTCATGTGCCTGACCGGCGTCGACTACTTCTCCACCCTCGGCTATCAGCCGGGCATCGCCGCCCTCGCGGCCGGACTGCTGTCCCCCGTGGCGACCATCGTGCTCGTCATCGTCACCCTGGCGGGCGCGCTCCCGGTCTACCGCCGGGTGGCCGAGGAGAGCCCGCACGGTGAGGGCTCCATCGCGATGCTGGAGCGGCTGCTCTCCTTCTGGAAGGGCAAGCTGTTCGTCCTCACCCTGCTGGGCTTCGCCGCCACCGACTTCCTGATCACCATCACCCTCTCGGCGGCCGACGCCTCCACCCACCTGGTGGAGAACCCCCATCTGAACAGCGCGCTGCACGACAAGCAGATGGTGATCACCCTGTTCCTCGTGGCCCTGCTGGGCGCCGTCTTCCTCAAGGGCTTCCTGGAGGCGATCGGCGTCGCGGTGGTCCTGGTGGGCATCTATCTCGCACTCAACGTCGTGGTCGCGGCGTCCGGGATCTGGCAGGTGATCACCCACGAGTACGTCGTCACCGACTGGACCACCGCCCTGACCGCCGAACACGGGAACGTCTTCGCGATGATCGGGGTGTCCCTGCTGGTCTTCCCCAAGCTCGCACTCGGCCTGTCCGGCTTCGAGACCGGTGTGGCGGTCATGCCGCATGTGGAGGGCGACCCGGGCGACACCGAGCAGAAGCCGGCCGGCCGTATCCGCGGCGCGAAGAAGCTGCTGACCACCTCCGCCGTGATCATGAGCGTCTTCCTGATCGTGACCAGCTTCATCACCACCGTGCTGATCCCGGAGAAGGAGTTCGAGTCGGGCGGCCAGGCCAACGGCCGCGCGCTCGCCTATCTGGCGCACGAGTACCTCGGCAACGTCTTCGGCACCGTCTACGACGTCTCCACGATCGCCATCCTGTGGTTCGCCGGCGCCTCCGCCATGGCCGGGCTGCTCAACCTCATGCCGCGCTATCTCCCGCGCTACGGCATGGCCCCGCACTGGGCGCGCGCCGTCCGCCCCATGGTGATCGTCTTCACCCTGGTCGCGTTCCTGGTCACCTGGATCTTCGACGCCGACGTCGACGCACAGGGCGGCGCGTACGCCACCGGTGTCCTCGTCCTGATCAGCTCCGCCGCCATCGCGGTCACCATCGCCGCCCGCAAGGCCCGCCAGAAACACTGGACCGTCGCCTTCGCCGTCATCTCGGCGGTCTTCCTCTACACGACCGTCGTGAACGTCATCGAACGCCCCGACGGTGTGAAGATCGGCGCCTGCTTCATCGCCGGCATCATGCTCGTCTCCTTCCTCTCCCGGCTCGCCCGCGCGTTCGAACTCCGCGTGACCAGCATGACCATGGACGACATGGCCGAGCGGTTCGTACGGGACATCGCGAGCCGGCGGATCCGGTTCATCGCCAACGAGCCCGACAAGCGTGACATCACCGAGTACCGCGAGAAGATCGAGCAGATCCGCGCCGACCACGACCTGCCACCCCAGGAGGACTTCGTCTTCCTGGAGGTCACCGTGGGCGACCCCTCGGAGTTCGAGTCGGTCATGAACGTACGCGGCGAAGTGCTGCACGGCCGCTACCGCGTCCTCACCCTGGAGTCCGCCTCCATCCCCAACGCGCTCGCCGCCCTGCTGCTGCACGTCCGCGACAGCACGGGCTGCATCCCGCACATCTACTTCGAGTGGACCGAGGGCAGCCCCTTCGCCAACTTCCTGCGCTTCTTCCTCTTCGGCCAGGGCGAGGTCGCCCCGGTCACCCGGGAAGTCCTGCGCGAGGCGGAGCCCGACCGCTCACGGCGGCCACGGGTGCACGTCGGCTGACCCCACCCGCGGGCCCCGGCCGGGGGCGGGGGCGGGGGCCGGACCGACTGCCCCCGCCCCCGGCCGGACCCTGCGCGGCGGCCGGCCCTGTGCGGCGGCGACACTCCGGGAGCGGGTGAGAGGCCGGTAATAAAGCCGGTCGCGGGCCGCTCACCAGGTCGCGCGCCGCCGACGGCTTGGCAGACTGGTCGGGTGCCCCAGAATGTGCTGCTCGCCGAGGACGACCGCGCCATCCGCCACGCCCTGGAAAGGGCACTCACGCTGGAGGGCTACGAGGTGACGGCCGTGGCCGACGGGGTGGAAGCGCTGGCCCAGGCCCACCGCACCCCACCGGACGTCCTCGTCCTCGACGTCATGATGCCCGGCATCGACGGCCTCCAGGTGTGCCGCGTACTGCGCGCCGAGGGCGACCGCACTCCGATCCTGATGCTCACCGCGCTCGTGGAGACCGCGGACCGTATCGCCGGCCTGGACGCGGGCGCCGACGACTACGTGGTCAAGCCGTTCGACGTCGAGGAGGTCTTCGCCCGGCTGCGGGCGCTGCTCCGCCGCACCGGGAACGGCGCCTTCGACGACACTCCGGCACCGGCGCCGCGGGAGCCCCGGACCTCCGGCGCGCAGATCTCCGCGGCCGGGCTGCGCATGGACATCCAGGCACGCCGGGCCTGGCGCGGGCAGCGTGAGCTGGAACTGACCCGGACCGAGTTCGAACTCCTCGAACTCCTCGTCCGCAACGCGGGCATCGTCCTCGACCACTCCACCATCTACGACCGGATCTGGGGCTACGACTTCGGGCCCGGCTCCAAGAACCTCGCCGTGTACGTGGGCTACCTGCGGCGCAAGCTCGACGAGCCGGGGGCACCGGCGCTGATCCACACCGTGCGGGGCGTGGGGTACGTCCTGAGGGAGGACTGAGTGCCACCACCCCTCCCCGTCCCGGCCGAGCCCCCGGGGCCCGCGGGCTCGGGCGACGCGAGCTCGGGCACCCCGGACGCAGGCCCCACAGGTGCAGGCTCCACAGGCTCGGGTGGCGCGGGCCATCCCGACCGTGAGCAGCCGGCCGGGGCCGGGGTCCGGCAGCGGGGGACCCGGTGGGCACGGCCTGCCTGGGCGGCCCCCTTCGCCGGGACACCCCGTCGGCTGCGCCGGGTGTCCTCCCTGCGCACCACCTTCACCATGTCCTTCGCGGCCGTCGCCGCCGCCGTCACGGTCCTGGTCGGGTTCCTGAGCTACGACGCCGCCGCCCGGCTGGTGCGCGTCGACCAGCAGACGGTCTTCGCCGAGGTCGTACAGGACCTGCGCGACCAGGTCCGTGAACACCCGCTCCAGCCACAGGACTTCACCTCCCCCGACGCCGACCACGACGGACCCCTCGACGACATCATCCGGCCCAGCCGCACCGACATCCAGGTGCTCGGGCCGGGAGGCGCGATCGTCGACCGCGGCAGTCCGCCCCTGCCCGTGAACAGCCACGACCGGGCGATCACCGACGACGGCACGGCGGGCAGACTGGAGGAGCACAAGGACGTCGACGTCGAAGGCGACCGCTACCGGCTCGCGACCGTCGCGCTCGGCGGCGGACGGGGCGCGGTGCAGATCGCACAGCAGTTCAGCGACACGGAGGACCTGCTCCGGGAGCTCCAGCAGCGGACCGTCCTGCTCGTCGGGGCCGTCGTGGTGGCCGCGGGGCTGTTCGGCTGGTGGCTGGCCCGGCGGATCACCCGGCGCCTGGTGCGGCTGGCCGGGGCCGCCGAGGACGTGGCGCGCACCGGTCGCCTCGGCATCCAGGTGCCGGTCACCGGGTACGACGAGGTGGCCCGGCTCGGCCGGTCCTTCGACCGGATGCTCGGCCGCCTCGCCCAGTCCGAGGAGGACCAGCGCCGCCTGGTCCAGGACGCGGGACACGAACTCCGTACGCCGCTGACCTCCCTGCGTACGAACATCTCCATGCTCCGCCGGATCGACGAGCTGCCGCCCGGCGCCCGCGAGGAACTCGTCGCCGATCTGGCCCTGGAGTCCAGGGAACTGACCGATCTGGTCAACGAACTGGTCGCCCTCGCGGCCGGCCAGTCCGACACCGAGCCCGTACGACGGCTCGACCTCGCCGAACTCGCCGAGGACGTCGCGATCGTGGCGCGCCGTCGCACCGGCCGGGAGATCACTGTCCACGTCACCGGGGACACCGCGGTCGACGGCCGGCCGACCGCCCTCCAGCGCGCGGTCTCCAACCTCGTGGAGAACACCACCAAGTTCGACCGCGGCGGCAGGTCCCCGATCGAGGTCGTGGTGGCGGGTCCGGCCCCGCGGACCGGCGGTGGGCATTCCGGTGATTCCGGCGGCGGCACGGACCTGGGTGCCCGGCCCGGGCCGGTCCGCGTCGAGGTGCTCGACCGCGGCCCCGGCATCGGCGACGACGACCTCGTACGCGTCTTCGACCGCTTCTACCGCGCCGCCGACGCCCGCAGCCTGCCCGGCTCGGGCCTCGGTCTGTCCATCGTCCGCGAGGTCGCCACTGCCCACGGCGGCACACCCTTCGCCTTCCACCGCGAGGGCGGCGGCACGGTCATCGGGTTCACGGTGGGTGGCTAGGACCCCCGGGCCCCCGGTGGGTGGGTCGGGGCCGTGCCGGTACATCCCAGTCCGTCGCCGCTGGATCAGACGTGAGTCTGGACGCGAGCCGCTGCTCGATCCGAACGTAAGCGACGGACATCAGGG
>NZ_JBSFYW010000045.1:0-76387 GCF_053599975.1 Streptomyces sp. NPDC005141
ACCCGTATCCGCCTGACCGAGCCCACCTCGACATCCGGTCCGCAAGCGGCCCGGATGCTGCCGCCTGCCCTCCCGAACCTCGATTTTCCGATCAGCTTCAGAGTCAAGCTGAGTACAGAGGGCGTTGTGTGAAGGCGCACGACGGCACTGTGTTGCCTGGTTGGGCGCGGCGCATCCGGAGCCGGAGCGCTATCAGGGCTGGGCGATGCCCGGGCCGCAACGGTGACCTTGCCACCCGTGTCACGCCCGACCGCAGAGGTCTGCGGCATTCGCGATGGCGGTGCGGGAACCCTGGTCGACGGCGGTGGGCTGTTTGCTTTAACCCGTCGTGATCAAGGTCCGATGGCATGGCCTCTCGTCCGCGCGGATGACGTCGGGCCGGGACTCGAAATTGTGTTCGCACAGGGCTTGAGGAGGAGGGTCGGGAACGATCCGGAATCCGGATTTACCTGCCCTCTTGCCTGGCATTTTGCTTCCTCGGGCCGCCGTGGCCTATCCAGTTGTCGGCTCTGCCGAGTCCCCTTGTCAGTGGTGGCCTCTACGGTTTCTTGTGGTCGGCGCGGAATGCCTGTGCACGGCTGCGCGGGCACGGGTGCCGGCCGAGTAGGGCGTGTGTTTCCGCCGTTGGCGGGAAATGCGTCGTACCCGCCGGGGTAGTGAGAGGGCAGGATGTATGGAGTTGGACTACGACCGTCTGGTCGCCCTGCGAAAGCAGAGCGCTGCTTGGCGGCTGCTGAAGGCCGACAACGCCGCGCTGATGCTGAGCTTCTTCAACAAGGTGTTCGTCGAGCAGGGAACGCGCTCGATTGCCGGTGCGGAGCTTGTCGAACGGCTGGACGACGAGCTGTTCGCACTCAACGACCGGCTGGGGCAGGGGACGTTTCCCAAGTCCGCGAAAGCGTATCTTGATGACTGGTCGGGGCAGGGGAACGGCTGGCTGCGCAAGTACTACCCGCCGGATTCGGACGAGCCGCACTATGACGCTACGGCTGCGGTCGAGAAGGCAATCGCGTGGGTCCGGTCGCTGGAAGAGCGTTCGTTCGTCGGTACGGAGTCGCGGCTGAACACGATCTTCGATCTGCTGCGGCAGATGACGTTTGGCACAGAAACCGACCCCGGGGCGCGACTGGCGGAGCTCACCCGGCGTCGGCATGAAATCGATCAGGAAATCGAGCGTGTTGCAGCCGGTGAGGTGGAGGTTCTGGACAGCGCGGCGCTGCGGGACCGCTATCAGCAGGTGACGACGACGGCGCATGGGCTGCTGGCCGACTTCCGCGAGGTCGAGGCGAACTTCCGGGGCCTCGACCGAGACCTGCGGAGCAAGATCGCCGCGTGGGACGGGGCTAAGGGCGAACTCCTAGATGAGGTGCTGGGCAGCCGCGAGAGCATCGCAGAGTCGGACCAGGGGCGGACTTTCCAGGCGTTTTACGACTTCCTCCTCGCGCCGAGCCGTCAGGACGAACTCAAGACGCTGCTGGCCGCGGTCGAGGCCATGGAGGCTATCGGCGAGCCCGATCCGAGGATGCGTCGCATGGCCCGGGACTGGCTGGAGGCCGCCGAACGCACCCAGAGCACGGTGCGGCAACTGTCGGATCAGCTGCGCCGGTTCCTGGACGACCAGGTGCGCTCGGAGGATCGCCGTGTCCTGCAGCTGGTGCGCGGGATCGAGGCGCAGGCCCTAGCCCTGCGCGACGTGCCGGGCGTGAGTCTCGTCGCCGAGATCGATGCGGCAGCCCCGACCATCGCCCTGCCGATGGAGCGGCCCTTGTACACGCCGTTGGTCAAGGCGCCGATCGACAGCACCGGCATCGAGGCGGGGGACGAGGAGTTCACCGCCGACGCTTTGTTCGAGGCCGTGTATGTGGATCCCGCCCGGCTCACGGCCGCGGTGCATCACGCCCTGGGCTCGCGCACGCAGGTGTCGTTGGCCGAGACGCTGCGCGAGCACCCCTTGGAGCAGGGGCTTGCCGAACTGGTCGCCTACTTCGCTCTGCCGGACGACGGATTCACCACCGTGTTCGACGACCACCGTCAAGAAGAGATCACATGGGCCGGTGAGGACGACGTCCAGCAGGTCGCCACCGTACCCGTGGTCACCTTTGCCCGCACCAACCCCGGCATCGCCTGGGTATCCAGCCCGAAGGAGGGGCGATGACCACACCTGCCAACCCCACCCCGAAACAGCCGTACACCCTCTCGCTGCCGGTCAACCAACTACTCAAGGGACCAGTCTTCCGCGACCAGCACGAGCGGGCCTGGGACGCCCTGCTGCATCACGGTGCCGGCGTGAAGGACTACGTCGACGTCATGGGGCTGCGCATAGTGATCGACGAGATGGAGGGCTACGCCTTCCTCCAGTCGAAACCCGACGACGAAGACGACGTCCGCGATCCCCGAATGGCGCCGCCACGGCTGATGCCCCGCCGCTCGTTGTCCTACCCCGTCAGTCTGCTGGTCGTGCTGCTGCGCAAGCGGCTTGCCGAGTTCGACACGGGCGCCGACGGCACCCGCCTGATGATCACCCGGGACGAGATCGTCGAGATGATCCGCACGTTCCTCCCGGCCGGCAGCAATGAAGCACGCCTCGTCGACCAGATCGACGGCCACATCAACAAGGCGGTGGACTTGCAGTTCCTGCGTCGGGCCCGCGGGCAGGAGCAGCTGTTCGAGGTGCAGCGGATCATCAAAGCCTTCGTCGACGGGCAGTGGCTCGCTGACTTCGACACGAACCTGGCCCAGTACGCGGCCACCCACACCCCCCAGGAGGAGCAGCAGTGATCCCCGCCCAGCCCGGCCCCGCCGACACGAGCGCCCCCACCGAACTGGCTGCGGCAGGCTTCCGGCTGGAGCGTCTGGAGGTCTACAACTGGGGCACATTTGACAAGCACGTGTGGTCGTTCGGCCTTGGCGGCGCCAACGCCCTGCTGACCGGGGACATTGGTTCCGGCAAGTCCACCCTGGTGGATGCGATCACCACCTTGTTCATGCCCGCCCGCAAGATCGCCTACAACAAGGCGGCCGGCGCGGAGAGCGGCGAGCGGAGCCTGCGCTCCTACGTGCTGGGCCACTACAAGTCCGAACGCAACGAGACCACGGGGACGACCAAGCCGGTGGCGCTGCGCAAGCCGGGCAGCTACTCCGTCATCCTGGGCGTGTTCGCCAACCCGGCGCTGTGTGCGACCGTCACGCTGGGGCAGGTGTTCTGGCTGGCCGACGCGAACGCCACCAGCCCCGAGCGGCTGTTCCTCGTCGCCGATCGGGCGCTGTCCGTTGCCGGGGACTTCGCTGACTTCGGCACCGAGGTGCGATCCCTGAAGAAGCGACTCGAAGCGGGCGATGTCCGCGTCCACAAGACGTTCCCGCCGTACAGCAAGGACTTCCGGCGCCGGATGGGCATCGAGTCCGAGCAGGCGCTGGAACTCTTCCATCAGACGGTGTCGATGAAGTCGGTGGGCAGCCTGGATGAGTTCGTGCGCAGTCACATGCTCGAACCGTTCGATGCGGCGGCGATGACCGACAACATCGTCAGCCACTTCGACGCACTGACTACCACCTACAGCGCCGTTCAGCGGGCCCGCGCCCAGATCGAGGCCCTCACCCCGCTGCTTGAGGACTGCGACGCCTCCGAGGACCTGGCCGCACGCATTGAGGAGGCCGACGCGCAGCAGGCTGCCCTGCGGTACTTCATCGCCGAGCGTACCTCTGCGCTGCACGAAGTCCAGCGCGCCGAGTCGGAACGGACGCTCACCCGTCTGGAGGGCGAGCAGAAGACCGCGAAGGACGAGCTGGAGCGGCTGCGGGGCCAGGAGCGTCGGTGGGAACTGCAGCGTGAGGGCCTGGGCGGCGGGCGCCTAGGCGAACTGGAGCGCCAGATCAAGGAGACGGAGCAGCAGCGCGCGGCTCAGGAGAAGCGCGCCCGCCAGCACGCCGCCCTGCTGGAGCAGGCAGAGCTGGCCCCGGTCACCGATCAGGCGCAGTTCACCGACCGCCTTGAGGAGATCGCCCGGGCCCAGCAAGACGTCGCCGCGACCACACAGCAGACGCGCACGGCCCTGGAGACACTCGCGGTCGAGGCCGCACAGCTGAAGCAGCGGGCCGGGGACCTCAACGCAGACCTGATCAGTCTGCGCTCGCGCCGCAGCAACATCCCCCGCAAGCAGCTGGAAGTACGCGACCGCCTGAGCCGCGAACTCGGCATCGAGGACAGTGCCCTGCCCTTCGCCGGCGAACTCATTCAGGTCCGCGACGAGGAGCAGACATGGGCCGGAGCCGCCGAGCGGCTGCTGCGCGGTTTCGCCGTGTCCCTCCTGGTCCCCCGCGATCAGTACGCTCGCGTCTCCGACTGGATCAATGACCACCACCTGGGGACCAAGCTCGTCTACTTCCGCGTCCCTGACAAGCTCCCGCCGCGGTGCGTGCCCACCGGCGCGTCCACAGCGCTGTACACCAAGCTCGAAGTGCGCGAGGACTCGCCGTTCGCCCCGTGGCTGGCCGGCGAGCTCGAACGCCGCGCCTCCCACGCCTGCGTGCCGACAATGGAGGACTTCCGGCACGCCGATCTCGCCATCACTGCACAGGGGTTGATCAAGGGAGCACGGGGCCGCCACGAGAAGAACGACACCACCCGCATCGACGACCGCAGCACGTATGTGCTCGGCTGGACGAACCAGGCGAAGATCGATGCCCTCCTGGATCAGGCGGGAGGGGTCCATGGTGCCCAGCGCGAGACGGAGAAGAAGAAGCGAGGGCTGGGAGCCGCTTACGAGGACGCCATCAGCCGAGACAAGGTCCTCGACCGGCTGGCGGCAATGCTGGACTACAGCGAGATCGACTGGCCGTCCGCCGTACGGCGCATCACCGAGCTCACGGGCGATAAGCAGCGCCTGCAAGCGGCCTCCAAAGACCTGGACGAACTCACCCGCCGCCTCACCGAGACCGCCGGCGAAATCACCGAACAGGAAGACGCCTACGAGAAGGCCAGCCAGAGCTGGGGACGGGTCTGCGGCGAACGCGACACCGCTGAACGCGCCCGCGACGAGGCCCGCGCGGTACTCGACGAACCGGCCGCCCGCGCTGCACAGGCCCACTTCTCGGCCCTCGAACAGCGCCTGACTACAGCCCGCCTGGCGTGCCAGACCGCGCAGGAGTGCGCGCAGACCGAAACCCGGCTGCGCGAGGAGATGACGGCGCACAAGGACCGCTGGGCCAAGGAGCAGACCCGCCTCGCCCAGACGATCGCCGCCCGGATGAGCTCCTTCCGCACCACCTATCAGGTCGAGACCAGCGAACTCGATGCCTCCGTCGCCTCCGCCCCCGGATATCGCGCCTTGCACCAGCAGCTCGTCGCCGACGACCTGCCACGCTTCCAGGACCAGTTCCGCACCTACCTGAAGACCAACGTGATCCGCGAAATTGCTGGATTCCACTCGCAGTTGAACATCTGGGCTGACGAGATCGGTGACCGCATCAACACCATCAACGAGTCGCTGGCCGGCATCGACTACAACCCGGGCCGCTACATCATGCTCAAGCCCGAGCAGACGCCCAACACCGAGATCCGCGAGTTCACCGCGGAACTGCGCGCCTGCACCGACGACGTCCTGTCCGGCGACGACTCTGACCTGTACTCCGAGGAGAAGTTCCACCAGGTCCAGCGCTTGATCGAACGCTTCAAGGGCCGCGAAGGCCACACGGACAGCGACCGCGGCTGGACCAAGCGCGTCACCGACGTGCGGTACTGGTTCGTCTTCAGCGCCAGCGAACGACGCCGCGAGGACGACTCCGAGTACGAGGTGTACTCCGACTCCGGTGGCAAGTCCGGCGGTCAGAAGGAAAAGCTCGCGTACACCATCCTGGCCGCCTCCCTTGCTTACCAGTTCAAGCTCGACACCACCAGCAGCAGGAGCCGTACCTTCCGCTTCGTGGTCATCGACGAAGCCTTCGGACGCGGCTCGGAGGAATCCGCCCGCTTTGCCCTGGACCTCTTCAAACGCCTGGGCCTGCAACTCCTCATCGTCACCCCGCTACAGAAGATCCACGTCATCGAGCCCTACGTCTCGGCCGTCGGCTTCGTCGATAATCCCAGCGGACACCATTCCCGCCTGCGCACCCTGACCATCGCCCAGTACCGCCAAGAACGCCTTGCCCACACCTTGGCCGGCCTGCAGCCCGCCGCAGGACAGGGAGACTGAGATGACGACTCATCAAGATCTCAACTGGACTACGCCGCAGGCCGTCCTCGAACGCCTCCGCAAACGCTGGAACACGGGGACCTACCTCACCCAACTCGCCGACGGGGCACGCTGGAAACCCGTCGAGATTCCGCTGCGCGGCCCGAAAGCCAGCGACGTCACCCGCCACTATGACCAAGTCCTCGCCTGGACCGAATCATGGGTGCCCAGCGCACACAGGCACTTGCGCATCGAATACCGCCGACTCGGCGGACGCCTCGCTGGCGTGAACAACATCCCCGACCGCGTCTGGATCGACGACCGCGACGGTCTCTGGCGCCTGCTCGGCGTCACCCCCACGGTCGCCCGCTACCAAACCCTGCTGACCTCTACCCAGGAATCACTGCCCGCGCTCATCGACTGGATGATCGCCCACCCCATGCAGGTCCTCCAGCGGGAAGCCGACTGGCCCCGCCTACAGGCCACGATCCGCTGGATCACCGACTATTGTGGCCCAGCCGTCTACCTGCGCCAGCTCGACGTACCCGGCGTGGACACCAAGTTCATCGAACGCCACCGCGCCATCCTGACCACCCTGCTTGAGCAGTGCCTTCCCGACGGCCGTATCGACGCCGAGGCCGCACGCACGGACTTCGCCGCCCGCTTCCGCTTTCTGTGCAAGCCCACCTACCTGCGGTTCCGAATGCTCGGCGGCGAGTCGCTGGCGGGCTTCAACGAACTCACGGTCCGTGCTGATGAGTTCACCGCGCCGCAGCCTGGCATCACGACCGTGTATGTCGTCGAGAACGAAACCACCTACCTCGCCTTCCCCGACCAGCCCCACAGCATCGTGATCCACGGCGGCGGCTACGCCGTCACCCAACTGTCCGCCCTGAACTGGCTGCACGGCATACGCCTTGTGTACTGGGGCGACCTGGACACCCACGGGTTCACCATCCTCGACCGGCTGCGTCGGACCTTCCCGCACACGCAGTCCATCCTGATGAACCGGGGAATTCTCCTGGAGCACCGCAGCCAGTGGGTGAAGGAAGACACCCCCACCCACCAGCCTCTCGGCACGCTCACTCCGGACGAGGGCGATGTCTACGACAGCCTCGTGGACGGCGAGTTCGGCCCCAACGTGCGACTCGAACAAGAGCGCGTGCGGTTCCACCTCCTCGAGGACGCCCTCAACGAGCTCCGCTAGGCACCGCACACACCATCAGCCGGCCTGTCGGTGCCGATGAGGAGGCAGGTTCATCGAGCCGCGGCGAGCAGTTCCTGATGCCTGGCGAGGGCCGTAGCGCGAACGAGAGCACGGAACTCGTCGGTCACCGTCCCACGGGTCTTCAGGGCATGACAGTTCGGGCACAGAGCGATCATGGCCTTGGGGAGATCCGCGCCTCCCTTGGCGTGATCGTCTATGTGATCCACTTCCAACAGGGTTGGGGTGGGACGGTCCACGCGACGTGCTCTCAGAGGGCGGTATGCGAGTTGGCAGGTGATTTGTCGTCACCTGAACGTGTGGGACTGCGGTATCCCAGCCGGTGGGCGGGCTCGGGCGTGCTGGGCTGAACACCGTGAGTGGGCGCAAGCCCTACAAGACCGACCTGTCCGATGAGCAGTGGGCGCTGATCGAGCCGGTGATCGTCGCGTGGAAGGCCGCGCATCGCTCGGTCAGCGGCCATCAGGGCCGGTACGAGATGCGGGAGATCGTCAACGCGCTCCTCTATCAGGGCCGTACCGGCTGCCAGTGGGACCTGCTTCCGCACGACCTGCCGCCGCGCGGCGCGGTGATGTACTACTTCACCAAGTGGCGCGATGACGGCACTGACCGGACCATCCACGACCTGTTGCGCTGGCAGGTGCGGGAGAAAGCGCGGCGGAAGGCGGATCCGAGTCTGGTGGTGCTCGACACCCAGAGCGTGCACGTGGCGGCCGGGGTGCCGGCGGAGTCGACGGGGTGTGATGCGGTAAAAAGAGTACCGGGCCGCAAGCGCGGCCTGGCCGTTGACGTGTTGGGGCTGGTGATTGCGGTGGTGGTGTTCGCCGCGTCCGTGCACGACAACGCCGCCGGTGTCGCGCTGCTGGACAAGGTCGCCGCCGACACCGACACCGTGGAGAAGGCGCTGGTCGACCAGGGCTTCAAGAACGCCGTCGTCGCGCACGGGCAGACGGTGGGCATCGAGGTGGAGGTCGTCGAGCGCAACCCGGCTCAGACCGGGTTCGTGCCGATCCCCAAACGGTGGATCGTGGAGCGCGCCTACGGGATCTTGATGCTGTACCGCAGGCTGGTGCACGACTACGAGCACCTGCCGCGCAGTTCGGAGTCGCGGGTGTACTGGGCGATGACCGCGGCGATACTGCGCCGGCTGACCGGGGCCACCGCTGTGGCCTGGCGCAGCGCATGACCGGCGTGGAGCTGACCCTCGGGGCGGTGCTCGTACGGCTGGAGGATCGGGAACGGGAGATCGCCGCGCAGGTCGAGGCGACGAGGGAGCAGATCGCGCAGCTGACGTCTCGGCTGGACGAGCTCGGCCGGGCCGCCGAGGACGTCCGGATCACCCGCAAGACGCTGCTGGAGCTACCCGATCCGCAGCCGCCCGCGCCGCCGGCCCCGAAGCTGCCGGACCATCCGGCCTACCAGCAGATCATGGCGGTGTTCGCCGCGGCCGACACGCCGCTGCGGGCGCGGCAGGTGTGCGAGGCGCTGGACCTGGAGATCGTGCCCAACAACATCAACAACACCCGCCTGAAACTCAAGCGGCTGACCGAGCGCGGAATCCTCGTCGAGACCGAACAGGGCTTGTTCGCCCAGCCACGGCCGTAGCCGCCCGGCGACACTGCAGCCGGCGCGCTTACCCCTCCCGCACCGCGAAACGGACATCAACTCATGTACCGCCCCTCTCAGGCAAAGATGACATTGGACGCGGCTGGGACGGATAGTGAGCCCGCGCGGTGGGGGATTCCTGATGTGGGGTCGATGTCGAACCATGTGACTTCGCCCGAGCGCTCATTCGCAACATACAGGCGGGTGCCTGACGGGTGCAGTGCCAGGTCGCGTGGCCAGTGGCCCCCGCACGGCACCGACGCGACCACCTCCGTCTTCTCGCCGGTCTCGTCGAGTGCAAGTACGACGATGGTGTCGGTGCCGCGTACCGCCACCCACAAATGCCGGCCGTCGGGTGAGACGACCGGGGCCGACGGGGAGACAGGGCCGTTGACGTCTTCCGGGAACAGCGGAGTTTCCCCCGCCGGCTCGAGCACCCCGGCCGCCGCGTCCCAGCGGTACACGGTCACGGTGGGGTGGAGTTCGCCGAGCACATAGGCATGGCGCCCGGCCGGGTGGAAGGCAAGGTGTCGAGGTCCGGTGCCGGGCGGCAGTGCGGTCTCCCTGTGCAGTGTGAGTTCCCCCGCCTCTGCGTCCAGGGAGTAGGACCGGACCGAGTCGGTGCCGAGGTCGACACTGAGTGCCCAGCGTCCTGACGGGTCGGGAAGCACTTGGTGGGTGTGCGCGGCCAGCTGGCGGTCAGGGTGGGGTCCTCTGCCCTCATGGCGCAGCACGCTGCTCGGGGGTTGCGGGGTGCCGTCGGTGGCGAGCGGCAGCACAGTGACGCTGCCGGAGCCGTAGTTGGCGGTCAGCAGGTGGCCGTGGGTGATCGTGAGATGTGTTGGCTCGTCTCCACGCACCGCCACGGGCGTGCAGATCGGGCGGGGCACTGGACCGGTGATGTCATAGGCGGCGACCGCCCCCGGCGCCGTTTCGGATACGGCGTACAGAACCGGGCCGGCCTGCGTGTGGTTGACGGCGAGATACGACGGGTCGGCGACCGCGCCGATGGCGCCGGTCACGGTCAGCGCTCCGGTGTCTGGATCCACGTCGGCCACGACGATTCCGCGTCCGCCTGCCGAGGTGAACGACCCGATGAAGGCTCGCCCCATGCTCTTGTCATCCACAGTGACCTCCGCCGTGCTCGCACGCGTGGCGACGCTAGCAGCCGGTCTCGTGGCTGCGGTGCCCGGCGACGCGGGTGCCGTCGTGAGTTCAGCAGTGTGGCGGTAGGTGCCCTGTGCTGACTGCCTGGTCCTGTGGCAGTGACGTATCGCCGGGGTCAAGCTGGGAGTAAGGGCCGAGTCGATCATGGGAGGCGTGGTGGGCAACCGGGTTGTGGTAGGAGTGGATGGCTCGTCGTCCAGTCTTGCAGCGGTGGAGGCGGCGGCTCGGGAAGCCCGATGGCGTCGTGCGGAGCTGCGAGTGGTGCACGCCATCTGGCCAGTGATCGTGCCCGGGCCTGTGCCGATGGGCGCCGCGCCCTTCGGTCCAGCCGAGGGTGTGTTGCCGGCCGCGGCCGAGCGTCTGGTGACTGAGGCGCTGCACCGTGCCGGCGACGTGGCGCCTGAGGTGGAGGTCACCCATGAGGTGGTAGCCGGCGAGGCGTTGACGGTGCTGGAGCTTCAGTCGCGTGATGCGGACCTGGTGGTCATCGGATCCCGGGGCAGGGGAGGCTTCGTCGGGATGCTGCTGGGATCGACGGCGGTGTACCTGGCTGCCCACAGTCGGTGTCCTGTGATGGTCGTGCGCGAGCAACGGGAGGCCGCTGGGCCGATCGTGCTGGGCGTCGACGGGTCCCGGGCAGGCGAGAAAGCGGTCGATTTCGCGTTCGCCGAGGCTGCGCTGCGTGGGGCTGACATCGTCGCCCTGCACGTGTGGACCCCGGGCAATGTGTCCGTGTCTCCGCCGCAGGTGCCGGACGTGTTCGGGCCGGGCACGGTCGCCGAGGTCGAGGAGCGTCTGCTGGCCCAGTCGCTCGCGGGTCGTCAGGAGAAGTATCCGGACGTCTCGGTCCGGCCCGAACTGGTGCACGGTGTGAACCACGAGGCATTGATCGAGGCGAGCAGGACCGCCCAGCTCGTGGTCGTCGGGGCCAGGGGGCGGGGCGGATTCACGGGGTTGCTCCTGGGATCCGTCAGTCAGGCTCTGCTGCATCACGCTCACTGCCCGGTCGCCGTCGTCCGGGGCAAGGAGTGACGCGGTTTCACTGAAACGGCGCACCGCCGAAGCGGCCGGATCGCGATCCGGCTCGGCCCCTGGGAGTGTGGAGCACGGCCCGTGTGGTGGGCCATTGCCGCCCTTTCGATGGCGGCGACGCCTGGCAGAAGGGACGGAGCAGTTGAAGACATTTGTGATGAAGGAGATCGGGCGGGTGGGCTTCATGGAGAAGCCCGTTCCGCAGCCGGGTCCGGGTGACGCGGTCGTGCAGACGACCAGGGCTCTGATCTGCACCTCGGACTCCCACACCGTCCAGGGCGGCATTGGTCCTCGGGAGAACCTGACGCTGGGCCACGAGGCGGTGGGCGTCGTGCACGCCGTGGGAAGCGAGGTGAAGGACTTCCGGCCCGGCGACCGTGTGCTGGTCGGCGCCATCACCCCTGACTGGGGCGACATGGCCTCTCAGAACGGGTACCCGTCGCAGTCCGGTGGCCCGCTCGGCGGCTTCAAGTTCGCGAATTCCAAGGATGGTGTCTTCGCGGAGTACTTCCATGTGAATGACGCCGACGCCAATCTCGCGAAGATCCCTGATGGCATCTCCGACGCGGCGGCGGTCTACTGCGCCGACATGCTGTCGACCGGATTCATGGGAGCGGAGAAGGGCAACATTCCCATCGGTGGGACCGTGGCCGTGCTCGCTCAGGGGCCAGTGGGCCTGATGGCGACCGTAGGAGCCCGGCTCCGCGGCGCCGGCCTCGTTATCGGGGTCGAATCGGTTCCCGAACGACAGAAACTCGCGCGCACCTACGGCGCGGACGAGATCGTGGATTTCACCAGCGAGGATGTCGCCGAGCGGATCCATGAACTGACACAGGGCCAGGGCGTCGACACCGCCATCGAGGCACTCGGCGCGGACGTGACGTTCCAGACCGCCGTCAGGATCACCAAGCCCGGAGGCACCGTCTCCAACATCGGCTATTTCGGCGAGGGGGAGTTCGTACGCATTCCCCGCGTCGAATGGGGCGTCGGTATGGCCGACAAGACGATCGCCACGGGCCTCTGCCCCGGAGGCCGGCTGCGCATGCAGCGACTGCTGCGGGTCCTGCAGACCAAGCGCGTCGATCCCGCGCACATGACGACCCATGAGTTCCGCTTCGACGACATGGAGCGCGCCTTCGAGGTGTCGGACAAGAAACTCGAGGACGTCGTAAAGGTAATGATCACCTTTTAGATGCCCCCATTTGGTCGCGCGATTGTTCGGATATGTGGAAGTGAGGCGGCATGCACGATCCCGATCCCCCCTTCCGGCCGATTCGCCAGAGGGAGGGCTACCTGCCGCTGGAGGATCTCGGCCTCATCGGTGACGGTGCGACGGCCGCGCTGGTCGGCCTGGACGGTTCCATTCCCTGGATGTGCCTGCCCCGGTTCGACTCCGAACCGCTGTTCTGCGGCCTGCTGGATCACGCACGCGGAGGGCACTTCACGCTGGCCCCGGAAGACCTGGTCGAGGCGCGACAGCGCTATGAACCCGACACCGGCGTACTGATCACCGAAATGCGCAGCCCCACCGGCGTGGTCCGCGTCACCGACGCCCTCGTTGTGCGCTCCGGCACCGACCTCACCGACGACGCCCCGGCGGACCGGGCCGAACTCGTACGTTCAGCCCTGGTCCTGGACGGCAACGTCCGCCTGCGGATGGACCTGGAGCCCCGCGGCGGCGGCCAGGCGCGGCCGCTGTTCAGCGGGCTGGAAGTACGACCGTCCCGACGGTCCGATCTGCGGCTGCACCTACGCTCCACCCGCCCCCTCACCGGCCTGCACAGCACACACGACCTGCAGCAAGGCGATCGTCTCGATCTCGTGCTGTCCTGGGGCCGCTTCCACCGCCACCACCGGTTCGACGCCGACGCGATGCTGCAGGCAACCGCCGACGCGTGGCGCCGCTGGATGAAGCACTTCGCCTACAGCGGCCCCGAGGAACCCCTGGTACGGCGCGCCGCGATCACGCTGAAAATGTGCGACGACTGGGCCAACGGCTCGCTGGTCGCGGCCCCCACCTCGTCCCTGCCCGCACCGGTCGGCGGGATCCGCAACTGGGATTACCGCTACGCCTGGATCCGGGACGCGGCCTACGCCGTCTTCGCCCAGCGCCGTATCGGCTTCGCCGGCGAGGCCGACGCCTTCCTCGGCTGGGTCCTGGACGCCTTCGAGTACGGCGAGCGACCCCGGATCATGTACACCCTGGGCGGCAGCCCGGTACCGGACGAGGTCCAGGACAGCGAACTGGAAGGCTACCGGCGCTCCGCTCCGGTGCGATGGGGCAACGGCGCGGCCGACCAGCGCCAGCACGACGTCTACGGCGAGATCATGGACTGCGCCGACCAGTGGCTGCGCTCCGGCGGACAGATCCAGCCCGCGCTGTGGGCCAGCCTGGCCGGGCTGGCCGACGCCGCGGGGCAGGCGTGGCGCCAGCCGGACCAGGGCATCTGGGAGGTCCGCAACGAAGGCCGGGTGTTCACGTACTCGGCCGGGATGTGCCAGGTGGCCCTGGACCGGGCTGCAGCCATCGGTGAACGGCTCAGCCTCCCCGGGCGGATCGCCGAGTGGCGAACCTCGGCCGACCAGTTGCACCGGCTCATCCTGGAAGAGTCCTGGGACGAGAAGGCGCAGACCCTGAGCGCACATCTCGACGGCGGCGGCGCTGTGGACGCCAGCCTGCTCGCGCTTCCGCTGCGCCAGGTCGTCCCGGCCGATCACCCACGGATGGTGGCCACCACCACGGCCATCGCCGAGCGACTGTCGGCCGGTGACGGCCTGCTCTACCGCTACCTGCACGACGAGTCCCCCGATGGCCTGGCCGGCGACGAGGGCGCCTTCGTGCTGTGCAGCTTCTGGCTGGTCGACAACCTCATCGGCCAAGGACGCATCGAGGCGGCCGAGGAGCTGTACGCCTCGCTGTGTGCCCGCGCGAGCCCGCTGGGGCTGCTGTCGGAGCAGATCGCCCCATCCACGGGAGAGTTCATGGGCAACTTTCCTCAGGCATTCAGCCACATCGGAATCATCGCCAGCGGCGTGAACCTCGCCCGAGCGAAAGCAGACGCCAACACATGATCAACCGACTCGTCGTTTTCGGCGCGACAGGCGACCTCAGCGCGCGATACCTTCTGCCGGCCGTGGCTGCCCTGCGGGCGGCAGGACACCTCGGCGACCGGTTCCGGATGACCGGCGCGAGCCGGGAGGACTGGAGCACCGAGCAGTATCAGGAGTGGATCACCCGTCAACTCGGCCGACACGGCGGATCCTGCCCGGCCGACGCCCAGCAGGCGATCGCAGCCTCGGCCCGCTACCAAAGGGCGGATGTCACCGACGCCGCCGACGTCAGAGCGGCCGTCGCCGGGGACGATCCCGTCGCGGTCTACCTTGCGCTGCCCCCCTCGCTCTTCCCCCGCGTGGTTGGCGCACTGCACCAGGCGGGCCTGCCACCAGGCAGCCGGATCGTGCTGGAAAAACCATTCGGTGAAGACCTGGACGGCGCACAGGAGCTGAACCGGCTGCTCGTCGATCTGGTGCCGGAGCAGGCGGTGTTCCGGGTCGACCATTTCCTGGCCATGACGACCGTCCAGAACGTGCTCGGCAGCCGCCTGGCCAACCGCGTGCTCGAACCCCTGTGGAACAGCACTCACATCGCCGAGGTGGAGATCGTCTGGGAGGAGACCCTGGCGCTGGAGGGCAGGGCCGGCTACTACGATCACGTGGGCGCGCTGAAGGACATGGTGCAGAACCATTTGCTGCAGGTACTCTGCCTCGTTGCCATGGAACCGCCCATCACGCTGGGGGAGCGGGATCTGCGCGACCGGAAGGTCGACGTGCTGCGATCCGTGCGCCTGCTCACCGACTACGAGGTGGGGCACCGTACGCGCCGGGCCCGCTACTCGTGCGGCCGGAGCGGCGAGCACGACGTCCCGTCCTACGTCGACGAGGAGGGCGTGGACCCGCGGCGCCGCACCGAGACCTTCGCCGAGGTGGAACTGGAGCTGGACAGCTGGCGCTGGGCGGGAACGACATTCCGGCTCCGCAGCGGCAAGGCACTCGGGGCCGACCGCAAGGAGGTCGCGGTCCGTTTCCGTTCCGTTCCCCACCTGCCCTTCGGGCACAGCGGGGAAGTCCTGCCCAATGTGCTGCGCTTCGGACTCGAACCGGAGGGCCTGTCCCTGGATCTGATGGGCACGGGCTCCCGCACCGGCCACCTCACTCAACTCGAGCTCGCTGCTGGGATGGAACCGCCCGACCTGCCCGCCTACGGCAGGCTGCTGCTGGACATCCTCAACGGAGACCCGGCTTTGTCGATCCGCGGCGACGAGGCAGAGGAAGCATGGCGCGTGCTCGAACCCGTCATCTCGGCGTGGGAGAGGGATCTCGTTCCGCTGCAGGACTACCCGGCAGGCTCGGACGGACCGCCCAGTCGGCAACCGTACGGTCCCGGCCCGGTACGTCGGGACGACCTGCTGCACGAGGAAACGGCTCTGCCGGGCAACGCCTGATGTGATGACCCGAAAGATGTCAGCCATGGAAAGAGAGCTCCCCGATGCCGGTCGTGCCGGGCATCGCCCACCGTGTGTTGTGGTGATAGGCGTGTCCGGGGTGGGCAAGACCACGGTGGCCCGGATCCTTGCCCAGCGGCTGGACATCCCTTTCGCCGAGGCGGACCATTTTCATTCGCCTGCCAACATCGCCAAGATGTCGTCTGGTGTCCCACTCGATGACGCCGACCGCGAGTCCTGGCTGGAGTCCATCGGCCGCTGGCTGCACCACGGCGACGTGGCGGGCACCGGAGGCGTGGTGACCTGCTCCGCGCTGCGGCGTCGCTACCGGGACATCTTGCGCGCGGCATGCCCAGCCGCCTTCTTCGTACATCTGACGGCCGACCACGATCTGCTGGAGCGGCGCCTGAGTAAGCGCACCGGTCATTTCATGCCGAGAGCACTGCTGGATTCGCAGGAGGCGACACTGGAACCGCTGGAACCGGACGAGCGCGGAGGCGCGGTGGACACGAGGCCGGCTCCCGACGCCGTCGCCGAGACCGCCTTGGAGTTGCTGCCGGACCGATGACCACGACAGCAGCTCCCGCTGACGACGTCACATTCTTGCTCGACCTCGTTAAGGCGGGCCGTGAGCTGATCGATCTCGCCTCTCAACCGGTCGGCCGTGTCGCCGAGTTCGTGTTCCTTCTCCGCGATCCGGGCGAAGAGCCGTTGATGCTCATGCCGCTGCCCGCAGCAGCCCAAAGGCAGGGCCGACGTCGGCCGGGGAGCGCCAGCTTGCGGCGGTGGTCCCGGTGAGCCAGCGGCTCATCCGGTCGGTCTCGGCCCAGTGCACCCGGGAAACAGAGCTGGCCGGCCGGGACTCGTAGTCCCGCACGAGCCGCCGGTGCACTATCAAGATCCCGAAGGTCTGCTCCACTCTCCACCGGAATCGCCCAGCCCCACACCATCAGGTAACGGCAAATCCGGGCATCAGGTCACGTATCGCCCTCTCATAGGCGAGCAAGGGGGCGTCGATAAATTGATGGAGCGTGTCACGTCAGCGGGTCGTTGATGTTGCTTGCATGACATAGGCGGCGAGTTCGCTGGGGTCGACGAGTCGGATGGGCAGTGGTTCTGCGTGGTGGCCGTGTTGCTGGAGCAGGGGCCGGACCTGCTTGATCAGGGTGCGCATCTGGTTCTCGCCGATACGGAAGAGGTGGGCGGTCAGTGAGCAGGGCAGCCCGCGCTGATCGAGAACGGCGGCCCAGATCATGCTTTCCACGGCGAGTTTGCGGTGACGGGGGCGCTGGCCGGTGGGGACTTGATCGATCAACGTGCGTACTTGTGTGGTGAGTTGATCGAGTGCGTGTCGGGTCATCCCGGTCAGTACGGGGTGGGTTGCCATGGTGGTGTCGAAGGTGTGGGCGTGGCGGGGGTGGGCCCGGCGGGTGGCTGGAGGGGCACGGCGGGGGCGCCGGGCTGGGGCGGGATCGTGTAGTTCCACTCGCCGTGGAAGCTGTCGGGGGTGATGGTGAGTGCGGCGGTGTGCTGGGCGTCGATCTCGATGCCGATGGGGTAGGTGCCCTCGTCCAGGCGGGCGTTCACGCTCAGCCCGGTGCTCGTGGTGGTGGCCGCGATGAGGTTCAGGGCGACTTCGTAGCTGGTCAGGGGGCGGGCCCGCCAGTTCATCGAGATGAATGAGAACAGACGATGCTCCACTTTGTTCCATTTCGACGTGCCGGGCGGTAGGTGGCACACACTGATCTCCAGGCCGGTCTCGGTGGCCAGGGCGGCGAGGTTGGCTTTCCATGCCTTGGCCCGGGAACTGTTGGAGCCGCCACCGTCGGCAGTGATCAGCAGGCGGCGCGTGTTCGGGTAGGCGGCCTGCCCCTCCTCCTTCCACCAGCGGCGCAGGGCGGCCACCGCGAACGCGGCGGTGTCATGGTCGGTGCCCACCACTACGTAGCCGGTGTTGCGTCCGATGTCGTAGATGCCGTAGGGGATCGCGGTGCCGACCGCCTGGGAGGGGAAGTCGTGATCGAGGACCTTCACGGGCCTGCCGGGCGGGGCCCATTCCCGCCCGGCCTGCGCGAACAGCCCGATCTGTTCCTTCTTCTTCGTGTCCACGCTGATCACCGGGTCGCCGGAGTCCAGGAACTGGCGCACCTTGTCGTTGAGGTGATGGAACTGGGCATCGCGGTCCCGGTGACCACTGCCGGCCAGGACCTTGGCGTTGCTCCGCAGGCTGAAGCCCGCCTCTTTCAACAATGCGGCGATCACGTCCCGGCCCACCGCGCGGCCCTGGGTGGCGAGCTCGGTGGCCAGATGCCGCAGCGACTTCGTGGTCCAGGTCAACGGCCCTATCGGGTCACCTTGCGTGCTGTCCTCGACCAGCGCCAGCAGTGCAGCTCGCAGCCCCGGGTCCTTCGCCGCCAGCGCGGGACGCCCCGCACCTCGCCGGCGTACCCGGCCATCGGGCTCGGCATCGTCCTCCAACTCGACAAGGCCCCGACTGACGCACCCCGTGGAGACCCCTGCGGCCCTGGCGACAGCCGCGATCCCGCCATGTCCGAGCTGCCGCGCTTCCGCCGCATACAGCAGACGGCACTGCCGCTCGTTGAGATGCGGAGTCACCGCCTCGAACTTCGCCCGCAACGGACTGATCAACTCATCGAAACGGCCTATATCACATCAACGAACCCAAGTCCCGGAAGCAACCCGTAAATTCGCGACGTCTCCCAAGGGAGGGTATGTGCGTCGCTATGTAATGGTGAAGGCGCCGGAGCCCTCGAACTGCAGGCAGTGCAGCGCTCCTTCCTCGTCGCGAACACGGCTCTGCATCGGTGGCTTTGGCATCCTCGCCAAAGGGTGAGGGGAGGCCTGCCTCCTCGGCGGCCAGAATGTGTTTGTCAATGCGGTCTGGGAGTTCACCCGCTTACAATCCGGTCCGAACCGCATCCGCGATGGCGGTGTGCGTCCCGCGGCGCCGCGTACGTTGCCGAGCGGACCACGGGGGTTGCGGCGTCGCAGCTGCCATTCGGCTCGGTTTTCGGCGGCGGTACCCAGCTGACTCCGCACAGGCGATAGAAGGCGCCCTTGCCTCTACATGTAGTAGGCGTAGCGGGTGGCGATTCGTGCCTCTGCCGGGACGTGTTTGAGGATGGATCCGACTCGGTAGGCGGTGCGCAGGGTGAGGGGGTCGCGTTCGTCGAGTTGGGCGTTGTTCCAGTTCATCTTGGTCAGGGCGAGGATGTCCGTACTTGCGGTCAGTAGATCTGTGCCGTGTGTCGCGGGCCGGATCAGCAGGGGCTGTGGGACGTACAGGCCGGGGTAGGTTCGGAAGTACGGCACTGAGCCGCGGGTGTACAGGAGCATGGATTGGGCGTCGAGTTGGGCGCTGGTGCCTCGCAGCGGCGGGAGTTGCCCGGTGCGGTACAGGTGTGGGGCGCCGCGCCGCTGGATCCACAGCAGGTCGACGTGGTCGATCTCGCGCAGGTCGGCGGCTTCGTGGAATCCGTCGGTCTCGCCGGTGGTGAAGTTCGAGGTCTTGTGTACGACGATGCGTGCGGGCTGGTGGCCGTGGGTGGTGCGGTACTCGGCCAGGGCGTCCAGCAGCAGCTGCCGTGCGTCCGAAACCGTCAGGTGGGGCTGGCGGTCGGTCTTGGAGATCTGGGCGGTGCCGCCGCGGACGACGACGCCGTCGCCACGTTCGTTGAACACCTGGGCGACGGCGGTGTGCAGTTCGTTTCCGTTCGCGCTGCGGTAGAAGCTGACCCCGACGTAGCAGGTGGCCAGGTCGGAGCTGTGGCGCTGCATACGCCAGGGGGTCCCGCCGGCCTTGTAGTACAGGGCGGTGTGCAGGTTCCAGGCCCGTGTGGCCTCGTCCTGCAGCGGGCGAACGGTTTGACCGTTGGTCTTGGCCGGGATCCCGGTCCAGGTCTCCTTGCGCATGAGCTGCAGGGGAGCCGGGAGCGTGAGCGCGGTGGCCTTGAGCAGGTCGTGGAAATCGCCTCCGGCCTCTCGCTCGCCCGCGGCCTCCTCCGACGACGGACGGTCTTCTCTGTCCTGGAGTTCTTCGGGGCGGGCGCAGATGATGACACGGCAGCGCCCGGTCTCGGCCAGAGACCGGGCGGCGTCGGCGTACAGCGCGACCGCGTCGGCGGTGGCGGAGGCAATGTCGGCGCGGGCAAGGCGCCGTAGCTGGCGTTCGGGGATCTCGCGGACGAGGGCGTCGTCGAAGACGAGCTGGGCACCGAACGGGGAGTCGGCGCTGAAACCGGGGAACGGCTGGTGCAGATTCTCCTGCCCGGGTTTTGGCTCCTTGGCCTTGATGGGGTCCTGGCAGCGCTGCAGCCAGCTCCGGATGCCGTCGACCGCCTGGGCGGGGCCGACCAGGGCGATGGGGATCTGACGGGGTCCGGTGGGGGAGTCGGCGTCGGCCGGGCCGTACACGCTGATGCCGTAGCGGGGATCGATGTGGCGGTTTCCGGACCGGAACTCCAGTTCCGGCTCATGGAGCACTGGTGCTTTCATTGCGGCAGCTCCCACAGTCCTTCGGCCAGCCCGTTCACGCTCGGCTTCGGCGTTGGTTCTTGCGGAATCCAGACGCTTTCGTCAATGGCGGCATCGCAGTCGAGCTGCAGGAGCTGGCCGAATCGGATGCGCTCATCCCGGCTCCTGAACAGGGTGTCATCGCCTTGCAGATAGTCGGCCCAGGCGCGTACGAGCTGGTAGACGGCATTGTTGCGTTCCAGCCTCTTGATCTTCTGGACATACTCGGCGTCGTACAGCGAGTCGCGTTGGCCGTCGATGGTGAAGTGGTAGGTGGGGTTGATCTCCAGGAACCACTGCTCGCCCCAGCGCCGGAAGTACAGGCTGGCAGCGTAGTGACGGCAGAAGCTGATCTTGGTCTGGTCGTCCTTGCCGAAGTACGGGGTGAAGAAGGTGCGTCCGCGGCTGCCTCGGTAGCGGGCTTTGATCTTCCGGCGGGACCGGTCCGGCGGGGCCTGCATGTAGACGACCTTCTTGGTGGGATGCCAGACCAGCTCGGGATGGTGGGCGGAGCGCAGGGTGAAGTTCAACAGGGAAACGAAGCGCCGCTGCAGGTCGGGGTCCTCGGTGGTCGCCCATTCCTGAGTCGGGACGGAGGTGACCGGCCCGTCGCAGAGCACGGCCAGAGGGCTCTCGTCCAGTCGGCACAGCGAGAAGATCCGTCCGGTGGCCAGGACGAATCCGCTCTCGAACTGGTTGCCGTTCGAGCGCATCCGCTCCCAGGCATCGCCGCGGTCACGGCAGGGCGTGGACGCCTCGTAGATGAGCGGTGCGAAGTCCTCAACGGCGAGGAGGTTCGAGACCAGTTGTTCGCTTCCTTCGAGCCGGGGCAACGGCTCCCCCACGGGCACGCCCAGGGCTGACAGTCGGCTGAAGGCATCGGGGTCGAAGCGGTCTGCGGCCTTGTCGAACTGAACGACCCGCCGCGCCTTGCGTTCAGGGTCGGCGAACCACGTGTCGAGGCGCTTCCACCACGCCTGCTGAATGCGCAGGTCGACGCAGATGAGCACGACCGGTCGACCCAGCCGAAGCCAGTAGGCGATGTGGTCGGCCTTACACGTGAACCTGAATCCGGTCACGGTGTCGCCCCGAAATCCGACCTCTGTTCCCTTCACCTGGGCCAGGACGGCGACACCGGTGACTTCCCGGTCGGCGTCCACGAACTCGATCTGACCGTCGACGGCGAAGTCGCGCTTGGTGTCGTTCCACACGTGGCCGGCGTCGGAGACGGCCTTGTCGACGAATGCCTCGCCCCGGTACCCAGCCCGCTGCTGGACGCTGCGCTTCGGCATCCGATCAGTGCTCCGGGAAGCACACTGGCGTGCGCGTCGCAGACCGGCCGAATCTGAGGGGCCGAGGCCGCGCTCTGTTGTCCCACCCCATGCAGTGTCCTCCGTCGTCTACGCGTGGTCCGAGTCAACTCAGGATAGGAGGGGCCACTGACAACGCCCCGTGCGCGCATACGGGAGGGGTCCCGGAGGATCGGAGGCCGGTCACTGACTTCGCCCAGAGTGCACGGCACTGGGGTCGACCGAGTGATCACCGTTCTTCAGTCTTGGGCGGGGTGAGGTCGGGAGGGTAGCCCTTGGCGCGCAGGAATGTGTCGAGCGCTATCGCGACGATGTCGCCGTGCTGAACACCGTGGTCCGCGTGGTAACGCCGGATGCGCCGCTGGAGTTGGAGAGCGTTAGGGACGGCGTAGTTGATCTGACCACGACTGGTGTGGCGGCCACCGATGACCTCCAAAGTGCCTGGATGCGGTACCAACGGGTCGTCGGTCAGGTCGGATTGCGCGTCGAGAGCGTCAGCCAATTCACGCAGCTGGCGGGTGTGGCGTGAGAGATCGGGCATGGGGTGCTCCAGTTCGGTCCACTAGTCGAATAGCTAGCCGCCTAGTCGACTAGTGGACTAGGCAGTCGGACGGGTGTCCGCGAACGAATGAAAACGTTCGCGGACACCCTCGGGTCGTGCGGGTCAGAAGCCGCGGGTGGCGAGCCACTCGTCCAGCGCGACCGAGACGATGTCGCCGATGGGGAGGTGGTCGAGTTCGTTGTCGAGCGCGAAGCGCTTGATCCGCTTCTTCAGTTTCAGCGCGGCCGGTACGGACGAGTCGAGGCTCTCGCGCGTGATGATGCGCTGGTTGAGGATGACGGCCGTTTCGGGGATGTCCATGGGGCGGCCGGGGCCGTGAGCCCACGGCGTTCCCTCGCTGGGAGCTGCCTCCGGGCGCCCGCTCTGTTCCTGCTGAGGCCCCGGTGCCTCCGTCCTCACTGGAAACGCGGTAGTGCTTGCGATCGGAGAGCCTGTCCGGCGGATGGCCACTTCTGCGAGTGGTGCCGCGCCAGCAGCCGCGGGCGCGGTATGGGCCGGCCCATGGTACGAAGCGTGCTCGTGGGGGTGTAGGGACGGGACCGTAAGTGCCGCGGATTCAGCAGTTGGGTCTGTGGGCGGCATCGGCCGTTCCACCGGCTCGCCTGCGGGAGCCTGCCGCGGCTGGTGGGTGGCGGTGGCTGGGGGAGCCGACTGGCTGCCAGCCGCTGCCCGCGCGGGGGCGTTCGGCGCGGCTTCGACGGTCGGCCCGACGGACGTCTGCGCCGCTTCGGGCACCGTCTTGGTGCGATCTTGCGCCGACTCCTCGACGGGAGTAATGGAGGGAGCGGGCTGGACCTGGGGCTCGCTCGCCGGCGCGGGACGGATCTCGTCCTGGGCGATGGTCCTTTCGGTGGCGATCTGCTCGGGAGTGAGCTCGGCGCCCGGCGGTGGGGGAGGGGTTGTCTTCTTGGCGCCGCCACCGAGGGCACGCCCGGCGCGGCGGGGCGGGGGCTTGGGCCTGTCGTTCTTCTCGCTCATGCGGTGAGCTCCTTCATCAGCTGGGCATACTCGCTCAGTTCGGTGGGGACCTCGCCGAAGGCCTCCATGTAGTGGACCCAGGAGTGGATGGTGGTCTCGGCGAGCGGGAAGGCTTCGTCGCGGTCGGGACCGATGCCCTGACCTTCATCGGGCTGCAGGAGCTGATTCTTGGCGTTGCGGGGCAGGCTGGTGCGGTCGTCGGCCTTGACCATGACGACGTGGGCGGTGACGTCGTGGGTGTTGCGGGCGGCGGCGCGTTCGGCCTCGTCGAAGGTGGCGACGAGCTTGCGTCGTTCGATCTTGGTGGGGGCGACCGGTACGAGGAGGAGGTTCGCCTCGGTGACGGCCTCGTGGAAGATGCGGGCGCTGCCGCCGCCGGCGTCGACCACGATCGCGCCGAACTCGGCGCGCTTGGCGCGGATGTACTCGGCGATGTCGTCGAACGGGTACCGCTCGACGACCAGGTGCTCGGGGATTTCGAAGGCGGCGGCCTGGGCGACCTTGAACCAGTCGTAGGCGGACTGGCTGGTGGCGTCGGCGTCCAGCAGCAGCGTCGGCAGGTTGAGGACGACGGCGTAGTAGAGGGCGATGAACCAGGCGGAGGTGGTCTTGCCGGTGCCGCCCTTGAGCATGCCGACGACGATGACGAAGGCGTCCCAGGCGCTCGCTGTGGCTGCGCCCAGGGTCTTGTGACGGGTGTTCTCGTTCACGAGTGCTTGATCTCCTGAAATGGGAAGGGGCGTCGTTTGGTGCGCGCATCGAGGAGCGGGCCGACGACGGGGGCGCCCGTGCTGCCCTGTGGCGGCCGGAATGGCGCACTGCCGCCTTCTTGATTTGCCAGGCAGGGTGGGGAACACCCACGAGGACGTGGGGGCTCATGGCCGCTTCCTCGGGTCGTGGGCCGGTCCGTGGTTGTGCTGGGGTCGCATGCGGGTGCCTGCTTGGTGCAGGAGCCGATAGACGGTGGCGACGGAGTAGCTGTGCTCACTGGCGAGTTCCGGCACCGTGGCTCCGGCCTCGTACCGGGCGCGCAGAGACAGCGCGAGCTTGTTCCGCTCGGCGGCCCGCGCTGCGGCGCGCATTCGAAGCGTCTGCTGGGTGGTGCGCACGCTGCCGCCGGCCTCGATCAGCAGGCGTCGGGCAGCACGCCTCGTCTCTCCAGCGCCTGCGGCGAGTTCGGTGAGGGTCGCGCCGTGTTGCTCGTACAGCGTGCGCAGGTGGGCGGCGAGACGCTGGCGCGCCTGCGGATCCTGGCGCATCCTGCGGGTCTGCCACGACGCGCGCATCACGGTCCCGGCATCGTGCAGCCGGTTGAGGACCGTGCCGTAGGACAGGCCGCTGGCGGCGACCAGTTCGTCGACCGTGGCACCGGACTCGTACTGCTTGCGCAGGGTTTCGGGCGTCACCGCGTCGCTCGGATCGGAGGTGACTGGGGGAGGGGGTTTCATGCGACGGACTCCCATTCGCTGAGGGCTTCGGCATGGGCAGCGGCCAGCTCGTCGTAATTGCGCTGGTCTGACGGGGTGATGAGGATCAGCCGGCCGTCGGTGGCGACCCGCCAGTCGGCGGCCGGACGGCCTGTGACCGGGTCGAGGACGCACCCGTGCGGGGTGTGCCACATCGGCGGTATCTCGTCGGGGCGCGGCGCTGGGACCAGGACCTGGCGGCCGTCGCGGACGATCACCACAGCCTTGCTGCGGTGCTCCGCAAGCCGGTCCAGTGCCTCCTGGTACGTCGCTCGCTCGGCCGCGTGCAGGGCTTTCCGCCGGGCCGCGACGCCCCTGGTGCCGTGCTGCTCGGCAACCTTGTCCCAGCCCTGGGCCGGCTCCGCGGCGAGGCTGGTATCCACATCGGGGAGGCTGATCCCGAAGCCTTCCAGGGCACGCGGCGCGAGGGCCCAGGTCTCCCCGGTGTGCTGGACGAGGCCGTGGTCGGCGAGGCGGTTCAGTGTCCGGTAGGTGGTGGCGCGGGAGACTGAGGAGGTACCGACGAGCTCGCCGGCCGTCTGGGCCTGGCGTACGTGCAGGGCACTGATGATCACGAGGGCGGCGCTGCCGAGCCCGTGGTGGGCGAATGCGTCGTGGCCCATCAGACGGCCGAGGACGGTGGAGTCGATGTCGGCCGTCGTGGCCGTCTCAGGGGTGGTCCACTCCTCAAGTGCCGGGTCGGGGGGGAACTGAGTGGTCCACAAACGAGACAGCAGTACAGGGGCGCCGTGGCTGGGGGCGCTGCCGTGGTTGAGGTACCAGGTCGAGCCCTCCCGGCCGTGGCCGACCCGCAGCCGGCGCAGCCAGCCTCCCGGCTTCAGGACAGTGTCGTAGACGGCCCGCAGTGTCGTGCGGGAGATCCCGGCTTCCTCCGCGGTCTGCCGCTCGCTGGCGTGGTGCAGGAGTCCGCCTGCGATTTCGGCGAAGTTCAGATGTGCCCGCAGCACCCGCAGCGCGGTCCGTCCCCGCTCCCCGCGCCAGGGCGTGGTCTCGATGCGGTCCCGCAGCGCGGCGAGAACCTCGAACGCGCCGTGCCGGGATCCCAGCGCCAAGGTGGTGCCGACAGCGGCTGAGGCGCTGGCCCACACCCGGCGGATGTAGTCCAGGGCGCGGGTCTGCCCAGACCGCAACGCGATGGCGCGGGTGTGCTGTCCGCCTTCATGCTCGGGGTGCAACAGAAGCTGCGTCAGCTGTTCGATGGTGCCGCCGGCGCGGGCGACGTGGCAGGCGATGGCCGCGGTGATCCGATGCCCGTGCTCGGCCGCGCCTTGGCGGTCCCCGCGCAGGATCACGGTCCGCTTGTCGGAGGCGAGTCGGCTGTAACTGCCGGTGGCGTAGCGGCCGGTGAGGTCGCCGAGCAGGATCAGATCGGCCGCAGCTGACGGCAGTCGGGACAGGCCCAGTGGGCCGTGGAGGTGGGTGACGTGTCGTTGGGGGAGTGGCTGGTGGGTGCTTTCTGGCACGGTGGGGTCGTCTCGCAAAGACGTGGACGCCACCCAGGCCCGCTAAAACCACGGGCGGCATCCGGAACCGACCTCCCTCGGCGCCGGCAAGATCCCCAGGACGGCCGTCCTGGAAGCCTTTGTACGACTGGCCCCGACTGGAGGCAGGCGTCCCCATCGCAGCTCGACCGAGATCGAAACAGAGCGCCGCCAGAGTCGCCCACTCATGATCCACACCGGTCAACTCGGGTCCCTCAAAGGCCAGTTTCAGGGGCTGCTGCCTCTGACTGCCTCTGAGCGACCCGGGTCGAACCGGGGTCGAATCAGAGCGATTTCCTCTGACTGCCTCCGAACGCCTCTGCAACCCGTCCTAGCAGGTCACAGCCTCATCGCCTCACATAAGCGCAGGTCAGAAAGGTGCGCTAGCTGTACCACTGGTTCCTGGCGAATGCGGTGGTGTGCGGCATGGTGGCTGATTCCCGTCTCTGTGGCGTGGTGACATCGTCCGCAGAGGCTTCGCGAGGCCGCAATGCTGCTTCCGTCTCGCGGAAGCAGATTTCGAAGTCGCCTGCTCATAGGGGTTGTTGGCGTCCAGAAGCAGGTTTCGGGCAACGGTGAAGGCGTCGGCCCCGATTGATGTCGTCGATCGCGCCATGTGCCGCTCCGTTCATGGACTGTGTAACGATATGTTCGAATGTGAAGTTTTATACCTATTTCTCTGCTTGTATTTGGCTGGTACAGCGGCACTTTCTGCATCGTTGCAGTTCATAGGTGTTCGGTCTCGGGATAGATGGGCCTCGGGTCGAATCCGGGTCGAATGGGCCCGTTTTCCGTCCCGAGGGGGTGTTGATGCAGATCAGTGCTGGAGTGAGGCCTGTCGGCGGTCGCCCTTCAATGGCTTGGTGGCGTTGGCCGATGATTCACTCACCGCTTTCGGACACTGCTTGTTGCTCATCTCTGGTGGTGTTCCCGTTCTCCTGCCTGGACATGGCCAGGCAGGAGAACGGGACGGCTGGACGGACGAACTGTCATCGTGAAGCGGCGCAGCGGACTCATTGCCCAGCTGGGCACCCTGACGGCCGGACCGGATTGCCCGCAGTGATCAGGGGCCGTCATGAGCAGGACCGCAGTATCCGCAGTGCAGTTTTCGGGTGGTACCCCGGTAAAGCGTCTGACTGCGGGCGCGCGTACCGGGAAGTTCGGCAGTGGGGTTCTAAGACAGAGCAGGGTCAAGTACTCGGTCGCGGGGCGGCGCCGGAGATCCAATCCAGGACATCATGCGCATTGTCGACGGCAAGATGACCGAGATCTACCACGTCGAAGAACTGCTCAGGCTCACCCAGCAGATCAGCAGCGGCGCGATGCGCTCGCGGCTGTGGTGCTGCTCGGAGTAGTCGTTGGCCACCAGGCCCACCGCGTGCACCCGGCCGCGTGTCCTTGAGGGGGAAGACGTCCACGGCCCAGGCATGTGCCCTGGGCTCACGCGGAAGTGCAAGGAACAGTTCGGAGTTTTCCGGCTCTCCGGTCTCGCCGACTCTGAGAATCCGGCGCTGCAGCTCCTCGAACGCGGGCCCCGGGAGGAATTCGGTCAGACGTCGGCTGCGGACTCCACTCTGGACGAAGTCCACCGCCCGCCGTGTGGCCTCGTTGGCCTACAACAGCCGCGCGTCACGGTCGTAGATCGACAGAGACGGAGACTGCTGCTCCAGCAGCCGCCACATGAGGTCCTGCAGCTTCCCGGTTCCCGGTGACGGAACGGTCGTCACGAGGAAGTTCTGCTGCTGCGTGGCGTCAAGCAACGGGGTCAGGTGGACCCTCGTGTCCAGCAGGCTGCCGTCGCGATGCCGCAGCGGCGCACCGTCGGCGGAGACCAGTTCGCCCAGGGGCCGGCCGATGATCTCCACAGAGGTATATCCCAGAAGCTCCTGGGCCTCGCGGCTCCAAGAGGCCACGCGTGTGTCCCCGTCCGTCACCGCGATGGTCACGGACTCGACGGGGTGGGCCCTGTCCAGCGGCCGTGCGCGTCGGCCGGGCTGCCCGTTGGTGCGAGGCATGGAGCACCTGGCCCTTCTGCTTTGTGCCTTGGGCACTGTCCACGATCGTAAGGTCGGTGGCGGAGGGCAAGACGGGACGGGAGCTGCCGGCCGGGCGGCTCAGCTGTGGGGACCCATCCCGCGCAGAAATGTGTCGACGACGAGTGTTGCCAGTGCGTCCGCGTTCTGCCGGACCTGGTCCGGGTCGAGATCCGCGCCGCCTCCGTGCTGGGCCTCGTCGACGAGGGCGTAGTAGACCCGCCGCGCCCACATGAGGTCCGTGTCCGGCGAGAGGAGCCCTTTGCGCTGGGCCCGGGCGAAGAACTCGAGGGCGCCGACGTTGACCTCGGACCAGATCACCGCCGTGAGGGGGGAGTCGGCGAGGGGGTGGCCGAGGGTGAACGGCCAGACGCTCTTGATCCGCAGCACGTTCGCCGTGACGCGGTGGAGTGCCACGAGCGGTGGGGCGGTGTCCATGTGGGCGTCCGCTACGCCTTCCATGAGCTGTCGCTTCGCCGAGGCGGCGAGTGCTTCGATGAGGGCCTGGCGGTTGGCGAACCGCCGGTGCACGGTCGTTCTGGCCACTCCTGCCTCCTCCGCGATCTGCTCCATGGAGGCCCCGGGGTCTTTGGCCAGGACCTGCTCGGCCGCCCCCAGAATCGCGCGCACAGTGCGCGCGGCATCGGCCCGCAGGGGTCGGCCCATGACGTATCCACTCCCGTTGTTGATTCGTGATGCACCGAAGACCATACGCCTGACCTGCGGATTTGTACTGATTTGCATCAACGTTGTTGCGTGGGAATGTAAAGTTGCGACAAGTGTGATGCGAGTAGTTGGTGGAACTGCTACGTTGCTGTTTTAGATCATGGACCTGCTCTCATGATTCGGCTCCCCGGTCGGCGGTTTCTGAAGTCCGTGGAGCGGAGTCCCTCTGGTCCTGGCTTTTGTGCCTGATGGCCCCCTGGCCCCCTGGCCCCCTGGCCCCCACGAGAACGAGCCCACGGGTGAACCGGAGGAATGACACGGTGGAGATCGAGCTGCGGATCAACGGGTCCGCCCAGAGGCTGGACGTCGCGCCACAGGTGAGCCTGCTCGACGCGCTGCGCGAGTACCTGGGCCTGACCGGCACCAAGAAGGGTTGCGACCAGGGCGCGTGCGGTGCCTGCACGGTGCTGGTCGACGGCCGGCGGATCAACGCCTGCCTGGCGCTGGCGGTGCAGTACCAGGGCCGTGAGATCACCACCATCGAAGGGGTCGACCACCCCTTGCAGGCGGCGTTCGTCCGCACGGACGGGTTCCAGTGCGGCTACTGCACGCCGGGCCAGATCTGTTCGGCGATCGGCATGCTCGCCGAACACAAGGAAGGCGCGCCCAGCGCGGCGACCGAGCATCTCGCCGACACCGGCGGGGAGCTGGACGAGACGGAGATCCGGGAGCGGATGAGCGGCAACCTGTGCCGCTGTGGCGCCTACAACGGCATCGTCTCGGCGATCAAGGAGGTCGCGAAGTGAAGTCGTTCTCCTACCTCAGCGCACCCGACGTGGGCACGGCGCTGCGTACGATCGCGGACGGCGCGGACGTGAAGTTCCTTGCGGGCGGGACGAACCTCGTCGACCTCATGCGTGAGGGCATCGAACACCCGGCGACGCTCGTGGACATCACCCGCCTGCCGCTCACCGGGATCGACGAACTCCCCGACGGCACCATCCGCGTCGGCGCACTGGTGAGCAACAGCCGGCTCGCCGCGGACCCCCTCATCAGGACCCGCTATCCGGTCCTGGCCAAGGCGATCCTGCTTGGAGCCTCCGCCCAGCTGCGGAACATGGCGACCGTGGGCGGCAACCTGCTGCAGCGCACCCGCTGCATGTACTTCTACGACGAGGCCTCCGCGTGCAACAAACGCGTACCCGGCAGCGGTTGTGACGCGATCGGCGGGTTCTCCCGCGGCAGTGCGGTGCTGGGGGCGAGCGAGCACTGCATCGCGACGCACCCTTCGGACATGGCCGTGGCGCTGGTGATGCTTGACGCGGTCGTCGAAGTGGAGAGCGTGCGCGGTGTACGGCGTATCCCGGTCGCCGAGTTCCACCGCGAGCCCGGCGACTCACCCCACATCGAGACGGTGCTGGCCGCCGACGAGCTGATTACGGCGATCGAGCTGCCCCCGGTGCCGGTCGCGGCCAACTCGCGCTACCGCAAGGTCCGCGACCGCGCGTCCTACGCCTTCGCCCTGGTCTCCGTCGCCGCCGCACTGGCCGTAGAGGACGGCCGCATCGCCGAGGTCCGCCTCGCACTCGGAGGCGTCGCGACCAAGCCGTGGCGGGCACGCATCGCGGAAGAGCTGCTGCTCGGCGCCGAAGCCACCGACGAGAGCTTCGCCCGCGCCGCCGCCGCCGAACTCGCCCCCGCCCTGCCCCAGTCCGACAACGCCTTCAAGATCGACCTGGCCCGGCGGACGGTCGTGGCCGTGCTGCGGACACTCAACGCCGAGCGGAGCGCATCGTGACCACACACACCCTGACGGACTCCGGATCCGGCGCGGACGCTTCCGTGCCCGTCGGGGGAGCGGTCGGACGGCCGGTGGACCGCCGGGACGGGCACGCGAAGGTGACCGGGGCGGTGCGGTTCTCCGCCGAGCACCACTACCCGAACCTCACGTACGCGACGCTGGTCCACGCCACCGTCGCCCGGGGCACGATCACCGGCATCGACACGACCGCGGCGGCCGCGGTGCCCGGCGTCGTTGCGGTCCTCACCCACCTCAACGCGCCGAGGATCCGCTCGGTACGCAACCACAACATCGTGCGGGACCTGGGACCGAGCGTGTCGGGGACCAGCCTCGACTACCTCAACACGGATCAGGTCTTCTGGGACGGCCAGCCGATCGCCGTCGTGGTCGCCAAGACCTCGGCCGCGGCGAACGAGGCCGCTCCGCTCGTCGAAGCGACGTACGACCCGCTGCCCGCCCGGGTGGACTTCGCCGCCGAGCAGAAGAACGCCACCCCGGCGAAGGGCGACCTCACCTTCGCCGGGCACACGAAGAAGGGTGACGCGGAGGCGGCGCTGGCCGCTGCGGAGGTGTCGGTCGACCTGCGCTACGCCACGCCCGGCCTGCAGCACAACGCGATCGAGCCGCACGCGACGGTCGCCGTCTGGGACGGTGACCACCTCACCGTGCACGACACCACCCAGGCGACGGACCAGAGCCGCCGCTACCTGGCCTGGCGGTTCGGTGTGCCGGTGTCCCACGTCCGCGTCCGTGCCGAGTTCCTGGGGGGCGGCTTCGGGGGTAAGTTCGCCGTCTGGCCCGGCACGGTCATCGCGGCGATGGCGGCCAAGGCGGTCGGGCGGCCCGTGCGCCTGGCGCTGAGCCGCACGGCCGTCAACCGCGCCACCGGTGGACGTACCGCCTCGACCAACCGGATCGCGCTCGGTGCGACCCGCGACGGCCGGCTCACCTCGCTGATCCAGGACAGCATCACCCGCACCGGCTCGGCTGGCGGCCTGCTTGAGGCGACCAGCTCGCCGGCCCGCCACCTCTACGACGCCCAGAACATGCTGACCCGGCAGAACCTCGTCGCGATGGATCTGATGCCCAACACCTGGCTGCGCGCCCCTGGCGAGGCGATCGGCAGCTTCGTGCTGGAATCGGCGATGGACGAACTCTCCTACGAGCTGTCCATGGACCCGATCGCCCTGCGGCTGCGCAACGAGCCCACAAAGGACCCGACGGGCGGCAAGAAGTTCTCCCAGCGGAATCAGCGTGAAGCCTTCGAGAGGGGCGCCGAACGCTTCGGCTGGGCGGACCGCGACCCCGAACCCCGCTCCATGCGGGACGGCGAGTGGCTCGTCGGAATGGGTACGGCCACCGCCTACCACCCGACCCTGCGCCTGGTCGCCGACGTCAAGGTGCGTCTGAGTGACGACGGCAGCGCGCTCGTGCAGTGCGGTTTCCACGAAATGGGCATGGGCGCCGCGACCGTACAGGCACAGATCGCTGCCGACGCGCTCGGCATCGCGTACGAGAAGGTCCGCGTCGAGTACGGCGATACGGCCCTGCCGACCGGCCCGATGGCCGGCAACTCCAACCAGACGGCGACGGTCGCCACCAGCCTCCTCGCCGCATGCGCCGAGCTGACCCGGAAGGTGACCGCTCTGGCCCGGCGAACGGGCACGACCGGCCAGGAACCGGCGGCCGCCCTGCGTGCAGCGGGGCGACCGTTCCTCGAGGCCTCGGTCGGGTCGGACAGCCGGCGGGGTCTGCTGGGCAGTCAGGGCCGGTTCCTTACCACCTTCCTGAAGGACCAGCGCTGGTCCAAGGCCGCCCGCGGCGCTCAGTTCTGTGAGGTGCGGGTGAACGCCGACACTGGCGAACTGCGGATCTCGCGCTGGCTCGGCATGTTCGACGTCGGCCGCATCATCAACCCCAAGACCACGGCCAGCCAGCTCCGCGGGGCCGTGGTCATGGGCATCGGCATGGCGCTGTCGGAGCAGAGCCTGGTCGACCCGCGCAACGGGCGCACGATGAGCGCCGGCCTCGACTCCTACTACGTGCCGGTGCACGCCGACATCCCCCCGATCGATGTCGCCTGGCTCGACGAACCGGACAAGACCATGCCCCTGGGAATCATCGGGCTGGGCGAGGTCGGCACGACCGGCGTGGCGGCCGCGATCGCGAACGCCGTCTATCACGCGACCGGCAAGCGGATCCGGGACCTGCCGATCACGCTGGACAAGCTGCTCTGACGCCGGCCCGGTCTGCGCAACACGACACGACGAGAAAGCAACTCCCATGCTGGACATCGCGGACGAGCTGAACCGATGGCTTGAGGAAGGGCGGGACTTCGCCGTGGCCACCGTCGTGGCCGTCAGCGGCAGCGCGCCGCGCGGGCCGGGCGCCGCGCTCGCCGTCGACGCCGACGGAACCGCCATCGGGTCGGTCTCCGGCGGCTGTGTCGAAGGCGCTGTCTACGAGCTGTGCGTCCAGGCGCTCGCCGACGGCCAGGCGGTGCGCGAGCGGTTCGGCTACAGCGACGAGGACGCCTTCGCCGTCGGCCTGACCTGCGGCGGCGTCCTCGACATCCTGGTCACCCCCATACCAGCCGCCGCGCCCGGCAGGAAGACATTCCAGACGGCGATCTCGGCCGCCGCCCGAGGCGAGGCGGCGGCACTCGCCCGCGTGGTCCGCGGCCCGGCAGGGCTCCTCGGACGGGCGCTGGCGGTCCGTCACGACGGATCCTGCGAAGGCGGACTCGGCGGACGCCCGGACCTGGACCGCGCCGTCGCCGACGAAACCCGCTCCCTGCTGCACGCCGGCCGCACCGGCACCTTCGACATCGCGCCGAGCGGAGCGAGATGGGGGTCCCCCCGGACGGAGTCTGGGGGAGGATCCCACTGCGAGCCGGACTTGAGCGTGCTCGTCGAGTCGAGCGTGCCGCCGCCCCGCATGCTCGTCTTCGGCGCCATCGACTTCGCCGCGGCACTGGTACGCGTGGGCAAGTTCCTCGGCTACCACGTCACCGTGTGCGACGCCCGGCCCGTCTTCGCCACCCGGACACGCTTCCCCGAGGCCGACGACATCGTGGTCGACTGGCCACACCGCTACCTCCACCGGACCCGGACCGACGAGCGCACCGTGGTGTGCGTCCTCACCCACGACGCCAAGTTCGACGTACCCCTCCTGGAAGCAGCCCTGCGACTGCCCGCCGCCTACATCGGCGCGATGGGCTCCCGCCGCACCCACGAAGACCGTGACCGCAGGCTCCGCGAAGTCGGCCTCACCGAAGCCGAACTGACCCGCCTGCACTCACCGATCGGCCTCGATCTCGGCGCCCGTACGCCCGAGGAGACAGCCCTGTCCATCGCGGCCGAGATCGTCGCCGCCCGCCAGGGCGGAACAGGACTGCCCCTGACCGACTCACACACGCCGATCCACCACGCCACCGAAGAGTGCCGGCCGGCGGCGATCGGTGTGGGTGGCCGTGTGACGCGACCGCGAGCCGACGGTCAGGAGCACCAGAACACCCTGAGCCCGGTCCTGGGCGGCGTGGCCACCCCGATGCCCACGGCGTGTGATCAGAGCGGTGCCTTCCAGGGGATGGCGGTGGTCGATTTGAATAACGAAAACGATCGGTTTACTATTGATGGGAAACCGATCGGTTTCCCCTTCGGGGGCGGCCGAGACCGTGACCCGCGGTTGTCTTCGTGTGCCGAAGGGTTTTGAGTCTGCAGGTTCCCGGTCCGGCGATGGTGCCGTCCGGTCTTCTCCCGATGTAACTGTGTTGTCCAGGCCGGAGTAAGTCATGAATGGAATTCACCCCTTCCGCGTGCTGCGCGCCAGACCTCTGTGGATCGCCAGCGGCGTGATCACGGGTGTTCTCGCGCTGCTGTTCGCCGTGCTGTACGTCGGCGCCAACATCGATCCAGCCGGCCACATGAAGAACCTGCCCGTCGGCCTGGTCAACGCCGACAAGGGAGCCGCCGTCGGCGGGAAGCAGGTCAACCTGGGCGCCCAAATCACCGACTCGATCAGCAAGTCCACCGCGGGAGGGGGCAAGATCGACTGGAAGGTGATGGACGAGCGGGAGGTGAAGGAGGAACTCGGCAAGGGCAAGCTGTACGGCGCGCTCGTCGTGCCCGCCGACTTCACGTCCTCGGTCACCGCCCTGACCGGCACCACGGCCGCCGGGACCCCGGCCCGCCCGACGCTGACCGTGCTCACCAACCAGTCCGCCGGCAGCCTGGGCTCCAGCCTGGCGCGGGTCGCGACGACGCAGGCCGCCGAGAACGCCTCGCTCCACATCGGCAAGGAACTGACCGCCCAGATCGGACCCGCGCAGGAGAAGCTGCCCGCCGCGGCCCGCGTCCTGCTCACCGATCCGGCCGCCGTCACGGTGAAGGACGGCCATCCCCTCGACTCGCACAGCGGCCTGGGCCTCACCGCGTTCTACTACGCCCTCGCCCTCGTGGTCGTCGGCATGCTCTCCGCCAACGTCATCAGCGGCCAGGTCGACCACACCCTCGGCTACACCCACAACGACCTGGGCCCGCTGCGCCTGCATCGCCCGCTGATCCGGGCCACCCGCGTGCAGACCCTCGCCATCAGCAGCACCCTCATGGCGGCCCTGTCCCTGCTGATGGGCACCCTGGTCATGGTCGGGGCGGTCGGCATCATGGGCATGGACGCCTCCCACCTGCCGCTGCTGTGGCTCTACTCGGTGTGCGCCGTCGCGGTCTCCGGGATCGGCGCGCTCACCCTCCTCGCGGTGTTCGGCACCCCCGGCATGCTGGTGGCCACGCTGGTCTTCATCGGGATGGCGGTACCAACGGCCAACGCCACCACGCCGATCCAGGCGCTGCCCGGCTTCTACCGCTTCCTCGCGGAGTTCGAGCCGCTGCGGCAGATCGCCGGGGGCGTCCGCGCGATCCTCTACTACGGCGCGCAGGGCGACGCGGGTCTGACCCGGGGCTGGGTCATGATGGCCGTCGGCCTCGTGGCGGCCGCGCTGTTCGGCTTCGGCGTGCTGGGCTGGTACGACCGCAATGGGCTGCACCGCATCCCGGTCGAGACGGCCCCCGAGAAGAACGCCACCCCGGTGTAGCGGAATTCCTTCCGCAACTCCCAGGACGGGGCCGTTGTGCGGAGTGGCCCCCTGCGTGTGTCGCCCCCGTGGGGACGAGGGGCGTGCACACCATCAGGGCTCGGCGACGGTCCTTCTCCCCCGAGACCGTCGCCGAGCCTCTGAGCGGACTTCAGTGCCCGGACGGCGCCGGTCGTCTCCCGACGTCACTGTAAACCGATCAGTTTTCAATATGTCCGATTCGAGTGAGCCTCACGATATGACCACTGAAGCGAAGTCAACTTCCAGAGAGCGCCTGCTGGAGGCGGCGGCCACGCTCACCTATCAGGACGGCGTCAATGTCGGCGTCGACGCGCTGTGCAAGGCGGCGGGCGTATCCAAGCGCTCCATGTACCAGCTGTTCCACAGTAAGGACGACCTGCTGGCGGCATGCCTGGAGGAGCGCACCGCCCCCTTCGTGGCCACTCTCCTGCCCCCGGCGGACGACGGCCGCTCCGCCCGCGAGCGGATCCTGCACGTCTTCGGGCAACTGGAGTCGCAGGCGGGCGCGCCCGCCTTCCGAGGCTGCCGATACCTGGCTGTGCAGATCGAGCTTAAGGACCAGAGTCACCCTGCGAGCCAGGTGGCACACCGGATCAAGGCGAGACTGACCGCCTTCTTCCGCACCGAGGCCGAGCATGGCGGCGCGAGCGACCCCGATTTGCTGGCCCGGCAGCTGATCCTGGTCTTCGATGGCGCCGCCGCCCGCGCCGGGATCGGAGCCGACACCATGACGGGACTCATCGCCCCCACGGTGGTCACCCTGCTGGATGCAGCAGGCGTGCGCTGACGCCGTCTCCTCCCGGAACGCTTCCTGGCTTCCTGGCTACTTCGCCCCCTCAGGGAAGTCCGATGGCGGTGAGCGTGTTGCCGAGCATGCTGCAGGCGAAGAGGCGTGCGGTCCGGTCGGCATCGGCGCCCAGTGCCAGGTGCACGGTTTTCCCAGATCCTCATCCAGCCCGCCCGGGCGGCCTCGCCGATCAGGTCGTTGCCGTGTGTCCCGACGGCCGCCACGACGGCGTATCCCTGCATCTGCATGAGAAGCGTTTCGAGGTGCGTCGTCAGCCTCAGGTAAGCGTTCGCCATTGCTCGAAGGGCTGGCGGGTTCGTGTCCTCATTGTTGGCCGCGCGCTTTGGAGCTGGGCGTGTTTCCTGCGCGGTCCGCGTCAATGCGGCGACGAAGACCGCACCGATTCGCGTCGTGGAGCGCGGAGATGTTCCCGACCTCGGCGGCCTACGTAGCCGCATGTCACGTTCTTGCCCGGGGACGAGTCGAAGAGGCCGTCCGGTGGCAGTCTGCTCGCTCGTCTATGGCGCTGTGAAGAGCATCGGGAAGCGTAGGCCCAGCCACGGTTTGCGGCCCCAGACGACGACCTTGGCGCGGGCCATGGCGGTGGGGGCGGTCCAGCGGCCCAGGGCGAGGAGGAGGAAGGCGACGGGGTCGATGGCTATCGTGCAGTCGGGCCGGCGGGGCGGGGTGTCGGTGACCGTGGGCACGCCGTCCGCGAAGGTGACGGCGAAGCGGTCGCGGCCGATCCGCAACAGGTAGCACGCATGGTGGTCTGCCGCGTCGGCGTTCACTACGCGCGGCATGGCCAGTCGCATGAAGGGCAGCGTGAACGCGACCGCTTCCCGGTTGACCATGTGTGGCCCGCGCAGCGCGACGGCGATGTCGTATCCGTGCCCGAGCAGGTGTGTGAGCAGGTACGAGCCCAGGACGGCCATGTTCATCGGCCCCATCGGCGTCAGCACCGCCTCACCCGGATCGCGGTCGGCCGCGGCCGCGACGAACGTCCGGGCCGTGTCCGCGATCTCCGCGCCGAGAACTGCCGGATTCCGCTGGGGGAAGGCAGCCAGAGCCGCCCGGTTGGCCGCTGCGATGCCGCTCGGCGTCCCATCGCCGTAGGGGCGTTCCTCGCCTGCCCCGATGTCGGCCATCAGCTTCCCTGCCAGCGCGAGGTGTGCCGCCGCCTCTCCCACCGTCCACTCCGCGCCAGGCAGCGGCGTGTGCGGGTCCGGGCGCGCCTGCAGCAGCTCCGCGATCCGGTCGGCAGTGGCGACAATCGCATCCTCGGGTGTCATGAACGCGATCGTGTCCGCGCTCGGGCCCGCTGTCCAGGCCTTGTCGGCCCCGCTCTCCCTCTGTACACCGCTTCCTGGGCGCGGAAGGACGCCTTGGCCGATGCGATCACGCAGGGGTTCGGACACGGTGCACCGGCCCGGGCAATTGCTCCGAACAGCGCGGCCGGTACGCCATCGAAGGCGTCGGCGTCCGTGGGGCCTTCGCCAACAGTGCGTTGTGTGGCGCGGCTACTTCTTCGGCGGCACGGTGGGCATCCCCAGGAACGGCAACTTCAGGGCGCCGAAAGCATCGGACGGGACTGCCGGGCAATGGGGCTTCACGGGCGTCAGACGCTCGTAGGCCGCTCCCTGAGCTGGACGAGGGTCCTCCTCGCCCTTGTTGGGCCAGGCCGACATCGCGCGCTCGGCCTGGGCCGTGATCGTGAGGGACGGGTTGACTCCGAGGTTGGCGGAGATGGCCGCTCCGTCGACGACGGAGATTCCAGGGTGTCCGTACAGCCGGTGGTACGGGTCGATCACGCCGGTCTCAGGAGTGTCGCCGATGGGGCAGCCGCCCAGGAAGTGTGCGGTGACCGGCATGCCCATCAGCTCGCCCACGTTACTGCCCGCGAAGCCGTCGACCTCGGCGGCGATGACCGAGGCGGCTTCCGAAGCCGCCTTGATCTGTTTGGGGTTGGGCGCCCCATGGCCCTGACGAGCCAGCAGCAGTCCTTTCCCCATGCCCTTCGGCTTCAGATAGGTCGTGAGCGAGTTGTCCAGCGACTGCATGACCAGACCGATGATCGTCCGCTCGGACCAACGGCGGTTGGAGAGCGAGCGGGCCATGAGCACCGGGTGCTTCGCCACGTTGGCCAGCCAGCCCAGGAACCTCGACGAGCCCTCGGCGTACGGGACTTGCAGGACGAACCCGGCACCCATCGCGTTCGATCCCTTGCCATAGCGGACGGGCTCGATGTGGGTGTTCTCGTCGGGGTGGATCGAGGACGTGATCGCCACACCGCGCGTGAAGTCGGCGCTCTGCCCTCCGACGACCTTGCGGTGGCGCCGGACGTCTGCGTGCGCGCTCACCAGGGCTTCCGAGTTGGTGCGGGTCAGATCACCCAGTCGCTCGGATATGTGCGGAAGTTGGCCGCCCGTCCTCATCCGGTGCAGCAACGTCTGCGTACCGTATGTGCCGGCCGCGATGACGACGTTCCGCGCCCTGAAAGTGCGGCCGGCGCTCTTGCGTTTCCGGTCCGTCTGCTGGGTCCTGACCGTGTACCCGCCCGGCGAGTCGTCCGTGATCGAGACGACGGTCGTCATGGCGTGGACGACGGCGCCCGCCTGCTCGGCGAGATAGAGGTAGTTCTCGTTGAGGCTGTTCTTTCCGCCGCGGCGACAGCCCGTCATGCATTCACCGCATTCGACACACGCTTTGCGGGCCGGGCCGACGCCACCGAAGTACGGGTCGGCCACCTCCTCGCCGGGTTTGGCCCTCGTCGTCCCGTCGGCGTCCTGGCCGTCGCCGAAGAAGACCCCCACGGGGGCCATGTGGAAGGTGTCGCCCACGCTCATCTGTTCGGCGACCGCTCGCAGGTGTACGTCCGCCGGAGTCGTCGTCGGGTTGAGCCGCACCCCGAGCATGCGCCGGGCCTGGTCGTAGTACGGCTTCAGCTCCCCTCCCCAGTCGGTGATGTCCTTCCACTGCGGGTCCTCGAAGAACTGCCTCGGAGGTTCGTACAGGGTGTTGGCGTAGTTGAGGGAACCACCCCCGACCCCGGCCCCGGCCAGCACCATCACGTTGCCCAGCGGATGAATGCGCTGGATGCCGTACAGGCCGAGCCTGGGTGCCCAGAGATAGTTCCTGACGTCCCAGGAGTTCTTGGGCAGCGAGTCAGCGGTGAACCTGCGGCCCGCTTCCAACACGCCTACGCGGTAGCCCTTTTCGGTGAGCCGAAGGGCGGTGACGGATCCGCCGAAACCTGAGCCGACGACGATTACGTCGTAGTCGTACGCGGAGTCGTCTCTGGGCTCGTCTGGCTTCGTGGATGAGTTCTTCCGTGACACGTGCTCTCCTCATTGAGAACGGGTGACTTGGAGCCGTTCTGATGGGCGGCTGCGCGGTCGGGCGGGTGAAGCAGGCAGTAACAGGCTTTCTGAACCAAACGCTTATGACGTCACAGGCAATTGAGCGGACGGGTGCGAGGTGACACACCGGCGGGTCGGCGCCGTCCGCACCGGACTCGAAGTGCCGGACAGGCGGTCAGCCAGACCCCTGAGGGGTGTCACCTCGTCACGTCCTGGCGGTCTAGTCGAGTGTCGTTGTGGAGCCGGACGGCGACCAGGCGGGCGTGTCGATCGGTGAGTAGTGCGTGTCCTTGCGGTCCAGGCGCAGCATTCGGCGACTGGCGCGCTCCTGGACCACTTCGGCGTCGAGTGGCGTCTCGAACGCGTTGTCCACCAGGGTGTATTCGGCGGCGAGTCGTCCCACCGGAGCGAGGGCACCGAAGTCGATCCGGCCGTCCACATAGAGGTCGTCCCGGATGTAGAAGCGCACCACGTTGCCCCAGACGGCGTTGTTGAGTCCGTCGGGCGCCGAGAAGATGTGCTCGACGGTGCACTCGAACGCGATGGGCGCGCCCTTGATACGCGGCGGACGAACGGCTTCGGACGGCACCTTCTCGAGCCCGACCGCGTCGAACTCGTCGACGTCGGGCTCGAACTCGAAGGCGCTGCGGTTGAGCCCGTTGATTTGCGGCAGGGTGGCCATGTTGGTGACGAACTCGCCGGTGTCCCGGATGTTGACGAAGCTGTCCTTGAGCGTGGCCCCGTCCGAGCGCGGCTGGAACGACAGCGAGATCCGGGGCGGTTTGCGCCCGACGACCGTGAAGAAGGAGATGGGGGCCAGGTTGCCCACGCCTTCGGTGGACAGGGTGCTCACCCAGGCGATGGGGCGGGGGATGACGCTGCCGATGAGCAGCTTGTAGGCGGACTTCGCGTCCAGGTCGGCGGAGTCGATGATCATGTGGTGTCCCTTGGTGAGTGTGGGGGGAGAGTTGCGGGTCAGCGGCCCTTGAAGGGCAGTACGGGGCGGGGGTGGCCCTCCTTGAGGGCCTTGGCGGCGGAGTCCAGGCCGTCCTTGACGTCTTCGGTCTCGAAGAGCGGGACGGCGAGGTTGGACAGCTGCTGGTCGGCGGCGGGGATGCCGCCCGTGGCCCAGGAGCGCAGCAGTGCCTTGTGCGCCACGTGGGCCCGGGTGGGGCCTGCGGCGATCTTCCGGGCGAAGGCGTCGGCTTCGGCGCGGAGTTCGTCGTCCGGGACGACGCGGTTGATCACGCCGGCCTCGGCCATGACCGTGGCGGGTACCTGCTCGGAGGTCAGTGCCCATTCGTAGGCGCGGGCCCGGCCGGCCCGCTCGGCGACACGCTGGATCCCGCCGAGGATGGTGATGATGCCGAGCGACTGCTCGGGATGGCCGAAGCGGGCGCTCTCGCCGGCGAGGATGATGTCGGCCCGCAGCGCGAGTTCGAAGCCGCCGCCGTAGCACAGCCCCTGCACCGCCGCCACGACCGGGATCGGGAGCTGTTCGAACCGGTTGATCACGGCCAGGGCGTGGTCGAAGTCGGCCCGCAGACTGGTGCGGTCGGCGCCGACCCAGGGGCGGAAGTCGCCGCCGTAACTGAAGTCGGGTCCCTCGGCCCGCAGGACTACGGCGCGCGCCGGGCTGCGGGTGATCGCGTCGACGATGTCGCTGAGTTCCTGGGTGAACTCGGGTGCGAAGCGGTTCTGCGGCGGATTGTCTATGACGATCGTGGCGACGTCGCCGTCGAGGGAGTGAGTGAAAACGGACATGGAACTTCCTTGGCTCGGGACAGTGCGGGCGGGTTCGCCGCCGGTCAGATGAGGTGTTCGCGGAACCAGTTCGGGGCGGACTGTGCGGCGATGGGGAACCGTGTGCTGTACGGGGCGAAGTGGCCACCGTCGATGAGCGCCAGCCGCTTGGGTTCCAGGGCTCGTTCGTAGGCCGTCAGTGCGAAGTCGGTGGGAGTGAGGCGGTCGTCGTTGCCGACGATCATGAGGACAGAAGTCGACCGCGGCCTGCGTGTGGGGTGGGTGCCTGGGCGACGGCGCGTCGTCGGCGATCGGCGTCGCCCAGGACGAGCGCGTGGCCCCCCGGCGTGACCGGTGCCCCACTGCCCGATCCCGGGGGCGTCGACATCGGGCCTACCCTCCCGGTCGTGCACCAGCACGGTGACCCCCGCCTCGGCGAAGAGGTCTGCGAACGGCGGAACGCGGGTTTCGCGGACCACTCCGCCGGAGCCGTAGGTCGTGGTGATGGCCGCGTGCGGTGCGGGGGTCTGCGGGATGTACGGCAGACCCGCAGGGACAGACCTCGGCCTGTCCTGCCGCCCGGTCCCGCGGTGGCAGGGGGAGCCTCCTGGGGGCTCTGGGGGCCGGACGAGCTCATGAGCGACACCCTTCCTGTGGCTGCGTCACCAATCAAGATGAAAGGACCTTACTCCTTTAGCTCCTTTCACTTCAAGAGGGAGGAGATGTCGTACCCTGAGCCAGTGGCCAAACGGTCACGGTGATGTCGGTAGAGCCGGACGGTCAGCGAAAGGGAGGCAGGGCCATGGTGTGGTCCGCGTCCACGCGGTACGAGGTCGAACCGGCGCCGGTCGGGCTGGCGCTCGTGCACGACCTGCTCAACACCATTTCCGCCGGCCGACCCCGGGCGGCGGATCTCCTGGACGGCCTCTCCGACGCGCAGGCCTGGGTCGATCAGGCGCTGGACTGCTGGGCGCATGAGAGGGGGCAGATCGCCGCACAGGTCCCTCTCGCCGAGAGCGATCTCGAGGAACTGCGCGGCCTGCGTGCAGAGTTGCGGCGGCTTCTCGCCTCACGAAACGAAGACGGTGCGGACGCCGACGACCAGACTGTTGCGCCGGCCGTTCATGTCGCGGCCGCGGCCGTGCGGATGGACCGCAACGGACGGGCGGTCCTGGAGCCTCGCGGCCAGGGCTGGCGGTATGTGGCCGCCCTGGTGCTCCTCGAGGTATTCCAGGCTCAGCAGGCGGACACCTGGCGCCGACTCAAGATCTGCCGCAATACGCGCTGCACAACGGCGTTCTTCGACCGCTCCCGCAACAACAGCGGTGTATGGCACTCCACCAAGACCTGCGGCAACCCTGAGAACCTGCGTGCCCACCGGGCCCGTCAGCGTGTCCGTACCAGCGGGTTGTAGAAGTCGTCCGGGTCGGTCGCCCGGCGGGGGTTTCCAGCGAAATCGGCACGGTGAGTCTGCTCCTTGCGATGGTGAGCACGGCTTTCGCTTGCGCTGAAATAAGCGAAAGTCATACGGTTGTTGCCTCCTGAGAGGGATCCGGCGAAAGGCCGACCCGCATGACGTCGTCGTGGCCCCGCTCGATGACGTCAGGACTCACTACTCGGTCCGGGCCCGTCGGCCCGCGATAGCGGCCTGGAGGTTGAACGCATGGCATCCGAGACACAGCGACCGCCGACGCATTCGTCCGGCGAGGACTCGACGACAGGTGGGTCCTCCGCCAGTGACGGTATCCGTCGCCGGACGATTCAGGCAGGCGGTCTGGAGGTTCCGATCCTGGAAGCCGGCAGCGGGCCGCTGGTCCTCTGCCTCCACGGCTTTCCCGACCATGCAGGCTCCTGGGCAGCGATGCTCGACCGCCTCGCACAGGACGGCTACTGGGCGGTCGCTCCCGCACAGCGCGGATACTGGCCGGACGGCGCGGCGCCCGACGGCTCCTATCGCGCATCAGCGACCGGGCAGGACGTCCTGGATCTGATCGAAGCACTCGGGCGCGATCGGGCGGATCTCATCGGTCACGATCTCGGCGCCCGGGCGGCGTACGCGGCAGCGAGCCTAGACGCGACACGGGTCCGCAAGCTTGTCGGCATGGCGGTTCCGTACGGGCCGCAACTGCGAACCGCCTGGCTCACCGACGGCGACCAGCAGCGACGCAGCTGGTACATGTTCTTCTTCCAGACGGCCCTGGCGGAGCCGGCCGTCGAGTTCGACGACTTCGCCTTCATCGACCGGCTCTGGCGGGAGTGGTCGCCCGGCTACGAGCTGCCGGATGTGGAACGTGCCGCGCTCAAGGAAACCCTCCGTGCGCCAGGAGTCCTGACCGAGATCCTCGGCTACTACCGCCAGCTGTTCTCACCCCCCACCGATGAGGCCTCGCGAGCCATGGAGGCCCGGGCGAGCAGTGCCATCACCGTCCCGTCGCTGTACCTCCACGGAGCCGACGACGACTGCTTTTCCGTGCGGGTGAGCGACGGCATGGACGCCGTGTTCAAGAACGGCCTCGAACGCGTCGTCGTACCCCGTGCCGGACACTTCCTCCACCTTGAGCAGCCCAAGCAGGTCGCCGATCACATCCTGAGCTTTCTGAACAACTGACCCATCACTCTTGCTTCTCTGTCGGTCTGTTGGTCTTCGCCAACATCTCCGCGTACGAGCAGACGTACGTGACCTTCGAAGGTGACCGCACTCGGCAACGCCGCGGGAGCTGACCGCCGAGCATGCCTGGCTGATGGACCGCGCCCGCCGGTGCCAGTCGACTTCACAGGCCGCTGACCTGGCGGGCGTGCGCGTCACTCGTCCAATGCGTCCGCCGACCGGTCCTCTCCTGGTGCTCCTCCTCGACCCTGGTGTCCGAAGGCGCGCAGAAGGAAGGGCAGCATGCGGTCGGCGGTCTCCGCCGCGGTGGCGGCGTCGACCTGGTTCGGCGGCAGGGGGGTGAGGAAGAACCTGCTCATCATGGGACCGATCACCAGGTCGCCGAGCAGTTCGGCGTGCTCCACCGGCGGGATCTCACCCCGGTCCACCGCACGTTGCGTTATCTCCTCCATGCGTTGGCGCACGGGCACCATGAAGGCGTTCGTGAGGGCCTCGGCCAGGGAGGGGCTGTACGCGGCCTCGCCGATCAGGGTGCGCAGCACCCCTCCCTCGTTGCCGGTCAGAGAAGCTGCCTTGTCCCGGAGCAGGGCGCGCAGGTCACCTTCGAGGGTGCCGGTGTCCGGCTGTGCCGTCAGTTCCTTGGCGTACGCGGCGGCGGCGTCGACGACCATGACCTCCTTGGACGGCCAGCGCCGGTAGAGGGTGGCGGTGGACACTCCGGCGCGGGCCGCGACGGCGGCCGTGGTCAGTCCGCTGTAGCCGCTCTCGGTCAGGACGGCCAGGGTCGCGTCCAGTAGCGCACGGTCGCGGGAGGCATCACGGGGGCGCCCCCGGCGTGCCTGCGTCCCGGTCATCGGACGGCTCCCGGACAGATGCGGCGGGACACGTCGGCGGCGGAGCGGACCGGATGATCGGGCTGCCGTACGGAACGTTGAGTAAGGGTGGGGTAGGTCACACGACCAATGATACAAGAAAACGAAACGAAATACTTTCGTTTCGTATATGCTTCTGGATATGAACACCAACGCACCCACCGGCGGTCAGCCGGACATCGCCCCTGCGGCGGCCCCTGCGGCGGAGACCGTCGCGCGACTGCGGGCCACGTTCGACACCGGCCGCACCAAGCCCGTGGCCTGGCGGAAGCAGCAACTGCAGGCGTTGCGACGTCTGCTGACGGAACAGCAGGACGTGTTCGCTCAGGCGCTGCAGACCGACCTCGGCAAGAGCGCGACCGAGTCGCACATGATGGAGATCGGCTTCCTTGTCAGGGAGATCGACCACACCCTGCGTCATCTCGACCGGTGGCTGCGTCCGAAGAGGGTCGCCGTGCCCCTGTCGCTCGTGCCGGCCCATGCCTGGACCGTGCGTGAACCGCTGGGCGTCGTGCTGGTCATCAGCCCCTGGAACTACCCGGTCAATCTGGCCCTGGCGCCGGTCATCGGTGCCCTGGCCGCCGGTAACGCGGTCGTCCTCAAGCCCAGCGAGGTCGCCCCCGCGACCTCGGCCGTGCTCGCCCACTGGCTGCCCCAGGTCCTGGACCCGCAGGCGGTGGCCGTCGTCGAGGGTGCGGTGCCGGAGACGACCGCCCTGCTGGAACAGCGCTTCGACCACATCTTCTACACCGGCAACGGCGCGGTCGGACGCATCGTGATGACCGCCGCGGCCCGTCATCTCACACCGGTCACCCTGGAGCTGGGCGGCAAGAGCCCCGCCGTCGTCGAACCCGGCGCCGACCTCGCGACGGCCGCCCGCCGTATTGCCTGGGGCAAGTTCATGAACGCGGGCCAGACCTGCGTGGCACCCGACTACGTGCTGGCGATAGGCGACGCGGGAGCCGAGATAGAGGCGCACCTGGGCGATGCGATCCGTGAGATGTACGGCACCGATCCGGCCCGCAGCAACGACTACGGCAACATCATCAACGAGCGCCACTTCGACCGGCTGGCCGGCCTGCTGAAGGACGGCCGGACCGTCGTGGGCGGCGACCACGACCGCGACGCCCGCTACATCGCCCCGACCGTGCTGGCCGACGTCGACCCTGACTCCGCTGTGATGCGCGACGAGATCTTCGGCCCCATCCTGCCCATCGTCCGAGTCCCCGACCTGGACGCCGCCATCGCCTTCATCACCGGACGGGACAAGCCGCTGGCCCTGTACGCCTTCACCGCGTCCAAGCGCTCCAAGCGGCGCCTGACCGCGGAGACGTCCTCCGGCGGCCTGGCCTTCGGTGTTCCGACCGCTCAGCTCGGCGTGGCAGGACTGCCCTTCGGTGGCGTCGGTGAGAGCGGCATGGGCCGCTACCACGGCTCGTACTCCCTGGACACCTTCAGCCACATCAAGTCCGTCCTCGACAAGCCACTCCAGCTCGACACGCTGCGCGTGGCCTATCCGCCCTACACCCGCGGCAAGGACCGCATCCTGCGACGCATCATGTGAGCCGGATCGGCAACGAGCAGGAGGGCGCGGTCGACGTGATCACCGCCCCGCAGCCAGGGATGACGGCCTTAAACGTCACGACCATCGCCGAGGCGGGCCCCCGGGGCCGTCTCGGCACCAGATGACGGTTACCGACCGTCGCAAGAGAGGAGAAGGGGAAGAGGTACCCGCAAGGGCACCGTGTCCCCGACCGCCATGAAGAAGATCGACTACCGCACCCAGACCACATTGATCACCGGGGCGAGTGCCGGACTCGGCGCTGAGTTCGCCCGCCAGTTCGCCGAGCGCGGTTCCAACCTCGTGCTGGTCGCCCGCCGCGCGGACCGGCTTCAGGCCCTGGCCGACGAGCTGTCCGCGAAGTACCAGGTCACCGTCACGGTGGTCCCGTTCGACCTCACCGTCCCGGCCGCGGGCGAAGCGCTGGCCAAGGAGGTGGCCCAGCGCGGGATCACCGTCACCAGCCTCGTCAACAACGCGGGCTTCGGCACCCACAGCCCGTTCCGTCAGGAAGACCCGGCACGCGTCCAGCAGGAGATCAACCTGAACGTGGCCGGCCTGGTCGACGTCACCAGGGCGTTCCTCGACCAGCTGACCGGTGTCCTGGTCAACATCGCCAGCTCCCTCGGGTACCAGCCGTGGCCGAACGCCGCCGTCTACGGGGCGACCAAGGCCTTCGTGCTGAGCTTCACCGAGGCGCTGTGGCAGGAATCGCGAGGGACCGGACTGCGCGTGCTCGCTCTCTCCCCGGGCCCGACCCGCACCGAGTTCTTCGACGCAGCCGGCTCCGACGACATGGCCCGCGGTGTACGGCTGCAGACCCCGCGCCAGGTGGTCACCACCGCACTGCGCACGCTGGACCGGCGCAACCCGCCGCCCAGCGTCGTCTCCGGCACCTTCAACTGGGTGATGACCCTGACCTCGCGCTTCACCACCCGCCGAGCCAACGTTCTGGCCTTCGGCGCGATGACCCAGTGGCAGATGCGCTCGCGGCCTGGCCACTGACACGTCCGAGCTTCGCGACGGCACCGGGCCGTGCGAACATCGATGGGCCTGCTCGGCCACGCCGCCATCGCGGGCTTGGCGAACTCCGGCACCGAGGCACCCGTCGACATCGGCAGCACGATACTCACCGGAGCCAGTGTGACCTTCGTCCTCGAGGGCGATGCCGTGCCGCAGGTGCTGAGCCCGCAGCTGATCGCTCTCTACGAGGCCGGCAGGTCTCCGTTCGGCAAGCTCATCAAGCACTACGAGTTCGAGGACATCAACCCGGCCTTCGAGGACAGCGAGAGCGAGGTCACGCTCAAGCCGCTGGTCACCTTCTGACGGTGCGCCCCCACCGCTTCCACCGTTGCCCTGAGGAAACCGAGCGGTTTACAGTGGTCGCGCGCGAGGATTGTTGAACGATCCTCTGCCGCATATTTGTCGCACCGTGAGCCTGAACCGTGAAGGGACCGATGTGAGCAGGAACGAGATGAGCGTGCCCCACTCCGTCCAGGAGGCGGTGCACGCCTGCGCCGTCCAGGCGACGCAGGGCGCGGCGGCCTTGGCCCGGGCGTCGGACGCGGAGATCGACACCGCGCTGCGGGCCATGGCGGACCGGCTGCACACGGCACGCGACGTGCTGACGGCGGCGAACCAGGACGACCTGCGGTCGGCCGTCTCGAGCGGGATGCCGGCGGCGCTGCAGGACCGCCTGCGGCTGACCAGTCCGCGGCTCGAGGACATGGCCGCGGCGTTGCGCACGCTGGCGGACGTGCCGCACGAGCCGCGGGACAGCGTCCTCGAGGAGCGTCCCGACGGCCTGGTCCTGCTGGAGCGCCGCCGCCCGGTGGGGGTCATCGGCGCGAACTTCGAGGCGCGCCCGAATGTGACACTCGACGTCGCCTCCCAGTTCCTCAAGTCCCGCAACGGCGGCGTGCTGCGCACCGGTTCGGCAGCCCTGCGCTCCTCCCAGGCCTTGGTCACGCATGTGATCACGCCGGCTCTCACCGACGCGGGGCTGGACCCGGACGCCATCCAGCTCGTCCCGAGTGTGGACCGGGCGGCGGCGTACGCGCTGGTGTCGCTGCCCGAGACCGTCCCCCTGGTCATCCTGCGCGGCAGCGGCGACAGCACCCGGGAACTCGGCCGCGAGGCCGCCCGCCACGGTGTGCGCACGCTGGCCCACGCGGACGGCGGCGGAGTGCTGTACGTGGCCCCGGACGCCGACGAGAAGCTGGTGCACGAGCTGGTCACCAGCAGCCTGGACCGGCTGGGCGTCTGCAACCGGCTCAATCTGCTCCTCATCGACCGGGCGGTCCACCACAAGCTGCTGCCGTGCATTCTGAGGACTCTCGAAGACCTGGGCGTCGCCGCATCTCTGCCGCCGCACGCCCACGCGCGCGGCTACGAGTGGTCCCTGGACTCCGAGCATGCGGCGACGGTGACGATCGACGAGGCGGACGGCCCCGCCGAAGCCGCACGGATCGCCAACGAGGAGACCTCCGGACTGGCCGCCGCCATCGCCACCCACGACCCGGACACCGCAGCCGAGTTCATGGACGCCTACGGTGGCTCAGGCGTCTTCTGGAACTCCACCACACGCCTCCTCGACGGCTTCAAGCTCCTGCGCCTGCCGGAAACCGGCATCAACATCGACCGCGTCCCCGGCCCTCGCGGCCCCGTCACCTACCGCGACCTGTATCTCCGCCAGTACGTCGTGCGACCCGCGGCGTCCCTGCAGAGTTGAACCGATGCCGCATCGAGGCGCGCTCACTGCCCTCCTTGGCCTTACTCAGGCCCCAGAAGCGACAGTTCGGCCACCCGGCCCGGCGATCAGCCCACGTCCGGCGAGGCGGTGCCGCTCCCTGCCGCCCCCACCGTTGGGATGTCTCTGCGACACGGGTCACCAGCGGGCCGCCGAAGTACCCCGAGGCGCCGAGGAATTGCCAGTGCCATGAGCACCCGCCGGGCAGGCAGACCTCGTTCGACCAGCTGGCGGTCAAACCCGCTGGGGAGGGTGGGAATCGGTGAGCAGCTTGCGAGTTCCGAAGTCTCGCTGGCACGCAGTGACATGTCGCACACATCCCACAGGCTGTTGACAGGTCATCACAGAATCCGTGATTCTCTTGATCGCAGCATGGCGCATGACGGCAACAGAAGCCGGTAGATACGCGCACGCTTTCGCGAGGTCCGGCTGGAACCTCACAATTCCGTGCCCAGCTCTTCATCCGCGTTGATCCGCCAGGCCTCGACACAGCACCCTGTGCATCGAGTGGCAACAGATGCGAGCAGCCCCCATGTGCTGCATGCCGTGCTCCGCCTTTGCGCCCCGTTGGCCCCTGCTCACCACCGTCAACCCGTGGCCGGCCGGATCCTCCTGCCCGCCATCGGACGCTGCGCGCTGGGCCGTTACCCACCCTCAATGCCTGGAGATTCCGTGCACTCGCATTTCCCCCCGAATCCCCCTGGCCGTGCGCCGGCGTCGCTCCAAACGCACAATGCCGGACGCTCGCAACACGTAAACAGACTCCGCGAGACCTCGCATCGCGCGCAGCGCGAATTCCTTGTCGTCAACGGGGCCCCCTTCGCCGTCGGCATCACGCTGTCCTGCTTCACCGACGTCCCCGCAGTGCAGGTGTACGGCGAGCTCACCCTGGGACTGGTATGGGGTGTTCTGCAATGCGCCCTGTTCATCGCCACCGCCTGGTTGTACGAGATGCGCAGTACCCGGTCGGCCGATCCCCTCGAACAGAGTCTGACCTCCGACGTACTCCACACCGATGTATTTGATGTTGCCTCCGTCAACGGTTCCCGGTGGTGACACGGTGACCATGGATATCCTGGCCTCGGGCGTACTCGATCCCATCGGTTCGGACGCGAGACGCCCCGTGATCATGGCCTTCCTCATTTTCATCGGAGTGGCACTGCTGTGGCTCTTCACTCTCGCCACGGCGGAGGTGGAGAATCCGGAGAGGCTCTATGTCGCCAACCGGTCTCTCTCCCCGATCATCAACGGATTCGCCATGGCCGGCGAACAGATCTCGGTCGTCACCCTTTTGGGGTTCTCCGGCGGTGTCGCTCTGTTCGGTTATGACGGGTTCACGTACGCGCTCGACTTCCTGATCATGCTCGGTGTAATCCTGCTCCTCGCGCAGAAGATACGTACCAGCGGCCGCTACACCGTCGGTGACCTCTTCGCATTGCGGGCTCCGGGAACGGGGCCCCGCATCGCGGCGACCGTGGTGACGCTGGCCATCTCGCTCCCCCTCATCGTGATCAACCTGCGTGTCGCCGGCACCAGTACGGCCCTCCTGATCGGCATGACGAGCGACGGAGCACAGGTGGTGTGCACGATCCTGATGGGCTGCCTCGTCGCCTGCTTCGCCGCCGTAGCGGGCCTGAGAGGCACCAGTTTCATGCACGTTGCCAAGGTGCCGCTGACTTTGGCGGCGCTTGCGGTGATCACACTGCTGGCTGTCAGGAAATTCGACTGGGACCCTGGATCTCTACTCTCGGCCGCGGTGGACAACAGCATGGCGCCGGACAAATATCTGAAGCCGGGGTTCTGGCCTTACACGGTGAGTCTCGGCTCACTCAACACGTTCGGCAATCACATCGTCCTCATCCTCGGCATGGCCGTGATGCCTTACCAGATCCTTCGGGTCAGCGCGTCCCGAACCGGCCGCACGGCACGGCGATCCGTGAGCATCGCCACAGGACTGGTTGGCGCATTCGTTCTACTGCTGATCACCACCGGCTTCGCGGCAGCAGCCGTGGTGGGTGCGTCCGGTATCAGCGCGGTCGATGCCGCTGGGGAGTCGTCCCCGATCCAGCTGGCCTCGGAGGTGCTCCATGACGGTTCGACGGGACGCATCGTGCTCATCACCGTCTTGGCATGCGTCGTGTTCCTCACTGTGATCACGACCATGACCAGCGTGACCTTCGCTGCCGCCGTCTCTCTCAGCCATGATGTCTTCGCGGGTGGCAAGCGTCGCCGCACGGAAACCGGAGAGGTGCGGGCACTACGCGTGGCCGCCGTCAGCATGTGCGCGGTGAGCCTGTCGTTGGCCGCTGCCATCCACCGGTATCCAATGGAATTCCTGGCCGTGTTTTCGATCAGTGTTGCGGCTTCGTGTGTCTTCCCTGTGTTGATCTACTCCTTCTTCTGGAGTCGCTTCAGCCGTCGAGGACTACTGTGGTCCGTCTACGGGGGACTACTGCTCTGCACAGTCCTCACGCTCTTCTCACCCATCGTCTCGGGAACCGCGTTCGCGCTGTGGCCGCAAGCGAGTTTCAACTGGTACCCGTACCAGACCCCGGGTCTGATTTCCGTTCCCGCGGCGTTCGCCCTGGGTTGGCTGGGCAGCGTCACCTCGTCCCGAGAACCCCAGGTCGATTTCCGGCACGTGCAAGACGAAATCCTGACAGGGCAGAAAGCCGGATGACTGGCCGCTGCTCCGCCCAGGGAAGCGAGTGAACTGACGGATGACCCGAGGCCGTCGCCTCGGAATTAGGCACAGGTGCGCAGATCCCGTCGGCCGACTGGGCGCCGGCAAGAATATCGCGCGGCGCATACATCTCGAAGAACATGCCAGAACCTCGACGAGGCTCTGGCATCTTCGGCTCGCGGGACCCGCCCCGCACCGAGTTGCCGCACCCATCTGGCAACTGTGCCCCCCGTTCCCCGATCCAGGGCTCTCCAGGCGAATGCCAGTCCTCGAACCGTGGAGACCCTTCTATGCAGCCAGCTCCTCGCTGAGTCGGCTGGGGCTTACATGGGGATGTGGGCTGCGACCCTGCCCATGGACTGGAAGACGCCCAGCTTGGGGCAGGCGCGGCGGAACTTCCGTGAGACCTACTCGCTGCCGCGGGTCGTATGAAAATGACGCCTCACACGGTCCCGCTGCGGGGGGCCGCGGCCATGTGCAGGGCAGCCACGACCAGGCCGGCATTGTGCCGCTCTCCCATCGCGTAGCCGAGCAGGCGGCGAGAGAACAGGTCGATGACCGTGGACCCGCTACGCGTCGTTGTCCCGCTGGGGCGCTCTTGGACCAAGCCGCAGGACGGGAGGACAATGGCTTAGATTCAACGATCCGCTGCCCGAGGTATGCGCGGACTGCGGATCGCGGACAGCGGATCTCCGTGAGAGCGAGATGAGCGATCATGGGCCAGCGCATCGCCGCTGACTGGGCGACGCGGCCGCTCGCAGAGGTGGACGGCGAGGCGCTCACGGTGCGCGTCACCGTCGATGAGCACGCCACCGTGACCGGGTGGAACACCGGGGCCGAGCAGTTGCTGGGATACTCGGCTGCTCAGACCGTGGGGCGCTCAGCGGCCGATCTGCTGGCTGAGCCGATCCCGGAGCAGGACTTGCGATCCCTCGCGGAGCTGCCGAGATGGCACGGGAAGCTCTCCGTCCGGCACCGTGACGGCCGGCGGCTGGAGATCAAGGTCCTCGCGCACCACAGGACACCGGAGAGCGGTACCCGCGAGTGGTTCCTGGTGTCCGCCCTGGCCCCGAAGCAGCCCCGGCCTTCCGACGACGCCCTCGTGAGCTGGAGCTTCGCCCAGTTCCCTTCCTGTGCGCAGGCGCTGTACGACACCAGTCTCCTGCTGCGGCGTGTCAACGACGAAACGGAACAGATCCTGGGCCTCACCGAGGACGACATGCGCGGACTGCACCTCGACGAGATCTGGGACAGCCCGGACGCTGATCAGCTGGCACAGGGCCTGGTGCGTGTGTTGGAGACCGGCGAGCCGCAGTACCGGGAGCACTTTCTGCGCGCCCCCGGTGAGAGGCGCGAGCACGCCTGGTCGACCGTTCTGTCGCCGCTGCGGGACCAGGTGGGCGAACTGCGCGGCGTCTGCCACACCGCGCGCGACATCACGGAGCAGTACTGGGCACGCAAGCGGCTCCAGCTGATCGCCGAGGCCGGCCGGCGCATCGGCACCACCCTCGATGTGATGCGGACGGCGCAGGAGCTGGCGGACGTGACGGTCCCGGAACTCGCCGACTTCGTCACCGTCGACCTGCTGACCTCCCTGGACGACCCGTACGAGCCGCCCCCGGCAGGTGTGCCCGCGGCCGGCCATCTCGTGCTGCGGCGCGTCGCCCACCAGTCCGTGACCCCGGGCATCCCTGAGGCGGTCCTGGGCCTGGGGGACGTGGACGAGTACCCGGAGGGCTCCGCACCGGTCGAGAGCCTGCGCTCGGGGCGGCCCGCGGTGCACCGGACGACTGACTCTGCGGTTGCCGAGTGGGTCGCCCGTGACCCGGCCCGCATGTCCAAAGTCAGTGAACTCGGCCACCCATTCGGTGATGACCGTGCCCCTGACGGCACGCGGAACCACACTGGGCGTCGCCGTCTTCGTCCGCTACCACCTTCCCGAGCCCTTCCAACAGGACGACCTGGTGCTGGCCGAGGAGCTGGCGGCCCGGGCTGCCATCTGCATCGACAACGCCGTCCGCTACACCCGAGAACGCGGTACGGCGGTGATGCTCCAGCGCAGCCTGCTGCCGCAGGGGCTGCCCGAGCAGGCGGCGGTGGAGATCGCCTCCCGCTACCTCCCGGCCGGCGCGCACGTCGGCGTGGGCGGCGACTGGTTCGACGTGATCCAGCTGTCCGGGGCGCGGGTGGCCCTCGTCGTCGGCGACGTCGTCGGCCACGGCATCCGAGCCTCCGCGACCATGGGCCGCCTGCGTACGGCCGTCCGCACTCTCGCCGACATCGACCTGCCCCCCGACGAGCTGCTCACCCACCTCGATGACCTGGTGGCCCGTCTGTCCACCGAGGAGGAGAACGCCCAGCCGACCGGCCGGTACCCGGAGATCGGCGGTGAGGTCGGCGCGACCTGCCTGTATGCCGTGTACGACCCGATCTCCCGGCGCTGCTCACTCGCCAGGGCCGGACATCCGCTTCCGGCCGTGGTGAGCCCCGACGGCACCGCCGAACCCGTCGACCTCCCGGCCGGCCCCCCGCTGGGGCTGGGCGGCCTGCCCTTCGAGGCAGCCGAGATCGACCTGCCCGAGGGCAGCCTGCTCGCCCTCTACACCGACGGCCTGATCGAATCCCGGGACCGCGACATCGACGACGGCCTCCACCGGCTCTGCCACCTGCTCACCCAGCCGGCGCCCTCCCTGGACGCCCTGTGCGACACGGTGCTCGCCGATCTCCTGCCCCAGCGCCCGGCCGACGACGTCGCGTTCCTTCTCGCACGCCCCCACGCACTCGACGCCTCCCAGGTCGCCACATGGGAGATACCGGACGACCCCTCCTTCGTCGCCCAGGCCCGCAAGGACGCGGTGGCACAGGTCGAGGCCTGGGGGCTGGACGACGCCGTCTTCGTCACCGAACTGGTCGTCAGCGAACTCGTCACCAACGCCATCCGGCACGGGGAACCTCCGATCCAACTCCGCCTGATCCACGACAAGACCCTCATCTGCGAGGTCTCCGACGGCAGTAACACGGCTCCCCACCTCCGACGCGCCCGCACGTACGACGAGGGCGGCCGCGGCCTGCTCCTCGTCGCCCAGCTGACCCAACACTGGGGCACCCGCCAGAGCACCCGGGGCAAGACCATCTGGGCGGAACAGACATTTGAGCCGATCCCGTCCGGCCACTTCTGACCCGCGCGGTCACTTCTTCCTCATCGCCGTACGCGAAGTGGTCGACGAGCGGACGCACCGTCCCTTTTAACCGACCTCGTTCGTCGACCCGCCCATCAGGAACAGCGCAGTCACCAGCGCCGGCTTGTGCCCCACCCGATCGCCGAAGTGCCCGAACACGTGCCGCCCAGCGGCCGTGCCAGGAATCCGATGGCGAACGTCCTCACATCAACATGTCCGAGCGCGTGCCCGCCGCAGCTGAATGCGTCCTGCGGTAGGTGGCGGGGTTGGTCCCGAAGCGGGACTTGAACGCCCGGGAGAAATGGGAAGCATCCTTGAACCCGACGCGCAGCGCGATGCTGCTGATGCTCTGGGCGTCGTATCCGCCCCCCACCAGCATGGCGCGGGCGCGATCGAGGCGCAGGGCGTAGAGCCATGCGCGCGGTGCGGTGTCGGCCTCGCGGAACAGCTCATGCAGATAACGCAGTGAAAAACCCAGGTCGTGGCTGGCGGCCAGCAGCGTGAGGCCGGGGTCGTGGAGCCGGTCGGCGAGGTGGGCTTTGGCCCGGCGAAGATCACGTCGGTGAACGGCCGCACTCGCTTTCCCGGCGGCGAGGTCGGCCCAGTCAGGTTTTGGCCCAAGGGATGGAATCCGTTGCACGTGACTCCAACGGGCCGGCGCCCGGAGCAGCCCTCGCCGAACTCGTTCACACAGTCAGGTGGCGTGGGCGGCTACGCAGGCGGTGACGCACGTTGGGAGGCGCGGAAGGCCAGGGGGGTGCGGCCGGTGTGGCGTTGGAAGAACTTGCCGAAGTGGGTGGCGCTGGTGAAGCCGAGGTGGGCAGCGATGGTGGAGGCGGGTTCGGTGCCGTGGGCGAGGAGCCGCTTGGCCTCCAGGGCGAGGCGCTGGTCGAGGTAGTCCTTGGCGCTGAGGCCCGCTGCGGCCTGGGTGGCACGGGTGAGGGTGCGGGTGGAGTAGCCGAGTTCCCGGGCGTAGTCGTCGATGCGATGAGTGCGGGAGAAACCTCGTTCGACAGCGTCGCGGAAGCGCAGGAAGGGCTCGGGGGCGGATTCCACAGCCTGGCCGTGCTGCCGCAGGTGGGCCAGGCGCAGGAGTACGACGTCGAGCAGGCGGTGCAGCAGGGCGGTGTGCGCCGGCAGCGGATGGCGGCCGGACTGGGAGAACTCCGCGGCCAGTTGCTCGGCCGCAGCTGCCAGTACGGGGGCCTCCGAAGGATCGGGGCTGTACAAGGGCATCGGGGCGGTGCCGGTGCCGAGTCCGGCCAGTTCCGCGGTCTCGGGAGCGACGAAGTCCTCCTGGAAGAAGATCAGGACGGCCTCGGCCTGGTCAGGGTTCTGCCACTGGTGCACCTGGCCGGGCCGGATCCACAGCCAGGAACCGGGCGGCAGTACGTACCCGGTGAAGTCGACGCGGTGGCGCAGGGTGCCGGCGGTGACCAGCATCAGGGCGTGGAAGTCCGCCCGGTGCGGGGTGGCGATTTGCCAGGGCCAGTCACGGGTGCGGTCGCGGAAGTCGGCCAGGGTCATGACCTCCATGCCCGCCGGGGTTCCGGCAGGAGGATGGAAACCCACCTTCGGCAGGCCCGTCTCCCGCCGACCGGACCTCTGCCGCGCTTGTCGCCTGTGGACCATCACGAGACCGCAGCGTACCTCGCACGACCTCCGGTTCCGTCCCAGTATGGAGTTGTTCCAGGGACGCGGGCCCGTGGGGATGGAAAGCCGGCCGTGTCCGTTGCAGCCGATAGTCGGTCGTGAGCCGGCCATCAACAATCTGCCCCTCCCCGCGTCGCCTCATCACCGCTCATCCGCATTCCGACAGGAGCACAGTCATGCACGGCACCCTTACGGTCATCGACAAGGGCCAGGTCCGCATCCACAGCTACGTCTCGCCCGAGGACGGCCTGGGCGTCACCACCCAGCTGATCGAGACGCCGTCGCGCATCATCGCCGTCGACGCGCAGTTCGTCCTGGCCTACGCCGACGAGGTCGTCGCCTACGCCCAGAGCCTGGGCAAGCCGCTCGACCGCCTCGTCATCAGCCACGCGCATCCGGACCACTACCAGGGCGCGGCCCGCTTCGGCGTCCCCGTGCACGCGCTGCCGGAGACCACCGCGGAGATCGTCGCCATGGGTGCCAAGACGGACCTGCCCACCGGCGCCGAGATCCCGCTCGCCGACATGACTCCGACCGTGGAGATCGCCCCGGGCAGCGAGGTCATCGACGGCATCCCGTTCATGTTCGAGAAGGTCACCGGCGGCGAGATCCACACCACCCTCGTGATCAAGCTGCCCGAGGAGGGTGTCCTCGTCGCTCAGGACGTCGTCTACAACCACACCCACCTGTGGTTCCTGGACAAGGACTTCGACGGCTGGCAGGCCAACATCGACCGCTTTGCGGCCGAGACCGAGTACGACACCATCCTGCCCGGCCACGGCGAGCCGACCACCCCGGCCGTCTGGGCCGAGCTCACCGACTACGTCCACGCCGGCCGGGAGCTGCTCGGTGACGACGGAGACGCCTACAAGAAGGCCATCACCGAGCGCTACCCCGACTACCAGGGAGCAGCCCTCATCGACGTCGCCAACGCCTACATGTTCGGCCCCAAGAACTGAAGTCCGCTCCGACCTTCCAGCAAACCGCCCGAGTCCCAAGAGAGGGAACAACGTGACTTCCCACATGTCCAGCCGGCGCATGGCCACCCGTCGCGCCTTGCTCGCCACGGTCGCCACGTCCGCCCTGCTGGGCGCCGTGACCGTACCCGCCTTCGCCTCGCCGCCCGTCAGCGCCGGTCACGCCATCGGGCACGTCGACGGCGGCGCCCGGCTCGACTACCAGAAGACCGTTGCCGTACGCGTCCTCAAGGAGGCGTTCGAGCGGGGTGACACTGAGGTCGTGGACAGGTTCGTGCGAGCCGACTACATCCAGCACAACCCCCTCGCGTCCAATGGCGCCGAGGCGTTGAAGAACTTCGCTGCCGGGTTGCATCAGCAGTTCCCCGACACCAAGTACGACATCAAGCGGGTCATCTCCGAGAACGACCTCGTCGTGGTGCACTCCAACCTCGTACTGACGCCGGGAAGTCGAGGCTCGGCCGTATTCGACATTTTCCGGTTCCAGGACGGCAAGATCGCCGAGCATTGGGATGTGCTTCAGGACGTCCCCGGCAGCAGTGTCAATGGCAACGACATGTTCTCCACCATCAGTCGGCCGCAGACCGGGCAGCCTGGTCCTCGATGGCTCACCGCCTCCAACAAGAAGCTCGTCACCAAGGCGTTCGACCGGCTCATCGTCGACAAGGATCTGTCCGCGCTCGACACGTACTGGAGCGCCGGGTACCACCAGCACAATCCCGGCATCGCGGATGGTCTGGCCGGTGCGCGAGACGGCCTTGGGGCGTACTTCCGGGCGTTCCCGCAGCTGGCCGTCTCCCGCAAGCGCGTTGTCGCCGAGGGGGATCTGGTCGCCGTCCACAGTCACTACGTGAACGCGCCCGGCGAGCGCGGGCAGGCCGTCGTGGATCTGTTCCGCGTACAGGGCGGGAAGATCGTCGAGCACTGGGACGTGCTTCAGGACGTGGCGGCCACTTCCGCCAACGACAACACGATGTTCTGAATCTGAGGGGCGTTCAACGAAATCAGAACGCCCCCTGACGGCCCTCAGCGAGCCGCCCATCGGTCCGTCCGGGTGCCCCGGCCAGCTCGCCCGGACACGCGTACGGAGCTCACCGCAGGGGCCGACGGCTGAAGGCAGTCCGCCAGGTCGGTGATGCACGTCCGCAGTCGGCGGCCAGACGGGGAGCACCAGCGCCGCGCCCGCCCCGCTCGCGGCGCCTCCCATCGGCGTGCTCCTGGCCGTCGTGGAGGAGTTCGACTTCAACGCTTGTCCGAAGCTGCCCGCGGCCCAGATCCGCGAATTGGCCGCCCTGCCCAAGGACCTCGGCGTGCTGGTCAACCGCCGCATCCGCCGACGCGAAGCCTCGAGAACATTCCGGCCGGGCGACTTCGGGCTCTGATCTCCTCGGCGACCGGGTGGATTTCGGAGTCGACTCGTTTCGCCACGCCCTTGCCGGAAGAGGGAGCCGAATCCGCAGGACGCACGACCGCAGCGTCAGGGCTCACCTTGCGGACGTGGGACCTGCCGGGCCGCGTTCCTGAACTGGATCGGGCTCTGTCCGGCTCGGGACTGAAAGTATTTGTTGAAGTTGGTGGCACTGCTGAAGCCGAGGTGTGCGGCAATACGGACGGCGGGCTCGTCGCTGTGGGCCAGGCGGCGCTTGGCCTCCAGCATGACTCGTTCGTCGATGAACCCCTTGGCGCTGGTGCCGACCGCGGATGCGGTTGCCCTCGTGAGCGTGCGCGGGGAGTAGCCCAGGTTTCTGGCGTAGTCAGCGACCTCACGGGTTTTGGCGAAGTCACGCTCGACCGCCTCGCGGAATCGGCGGAAGGTGTCACTGTCCTCCGTGGTGCTGGGAAGCCCACCCGGCTGGTCGGCCAGCCGGAGCACCAGCACGGACAGCAGGTGTCGCAGGACGGCGATGTGCACGTCGAGCGGACTGTCGCCGACGGCACCGAACTCGTGACAGAGGTGCTCGATCGCCAGATCGACGCCGTGGTCGTCGACGGCGTCGTACTGCACCGGGCTGCCCGGCGTCTCCAAGCGCGCCGCGACCACCGTGGCCGGATCGAGGAAGTCGCTTTCGAAGAGCACGAGATGCCCCTCGACCTCGCCCAGATCTCCCCACCTCTGGACCTGACCCGGACGGACCCACAACCAGCTACCGGGGCTCGCGTCGTACGTGGTGAAGTCGACCTCCTGTTTCAGCGTCCCGCTGACCGTGGTGATGAGGTGGTGGAAATCGGGGCGCTGCGGCGTGACCCCGCCGCCCCCACGCCGCCGGAACTCGGACAGTGACATCACCTCGACGCCGGCCGGAGTGCCGACGCGCGCGTTGAAGTCCACCCTCGGGATGGCATCGCGCTCACGCTGTCCGATATTGACCATCACGAGGCCCGAACTTACCGCAGGACCGGCCCTATACGTACCTACGTTGATCTCAGAACCACAAGCCGCCCACCGGGGCCACCAGCACAAGGAATGACGCACATGAGCGACAACAAGACCACCGTCCTCACCGCACTCAAGGAGCTTTTCGGCGACAAGGACGTCGCCGCCGTCGACCGGTGGGTCGCTGCCGACTACCGCCAGCACAGCTCGGCCGCGCCTGACGGCCCCGAAGGTCTGCGCGGGCTGATCGGGTCACTCACCGACGACGTCCGTCACGAGGTCGTACGGGTCATCGCCGAGGACGACCTGGTCGCGGTACACGGCGTCTACTACGGATTCGGCCCGGACCCGATGGTCGCCTTCGACCTGTTCCGCGTCGCAGACGGCAAGCTCGCCGAGCACTGGGACGGCCTCACCCCCCAGGTCACCAAGACCGTCTCGGGCCGCTCGCAGGTCGACGGCCCGGCGGAGGCCAGCGACCTCGACAAGACTGACGCCAACCGTGCCTTGGTCATCGAGTTCGCCGAGAAGGTCCTCAAGGGTCAAGACTTCTCCGTGCTGACCGACTTCGTCTCCACCGAGCAGTACGACCAGCATCACCCGGAGATCGCTGACGGGCTTGACGGGCTCGGCGCCGCCGTTGCGGCGTGGGCCGAGCAGGGCAAGAACGTCGTCTACGGGACAGTTCACCGTGTGATCGCCGAGGGCAACTTCGTGTTGGTGGTCGGCGAGGGCGAGTTCGATGGGCCGGTCGCGTACTGGGACCTGTTCCGTGTCGCCGATGGCAAGATCGTCGAGCACTGGGACATCGTCCCCGCCATCCCGGACACCCTGCCGCACGACAACGGCCTGTTCTGATCGCCGGACCCGAGAGATGACGGCGACGGGCACACCCGCGCTCGCCGGAAAGACCATCGACCTCAGCTTCGACGACGGCGCAGCTTCGCAACAGCTAATACGGAGGCCCGGCTGTCAAGTGGGCATACGGATGCCGACTGGATGCGCGGGCGCCAGTCCTGGTCGCGCTGGTGTGAGGGCCGGTGGGTGACCGCGTGTGGTGAGGCGTGTCGGTCGACGCGCGGTCAGGCTGATGTGCGCGGGTCGGGTACCGCGTGACCGGTTACGCGTCGGGAGTTCCCGCGGGTCCAGGGGCGAGCGTGGCCCTGTCGGCTGTGGACGTGACTGCTCATAGCTGTGCCGCGGGTACTCCTCGCGCTGCCTGTCCCGTGCCGGTCTCCCAGCGGCTGCTTGTCGGGCCGCGGGGTCAGGACGGCTCGTCCATGGCGGCGAGGCTCCAGCACCATCCGGCCAGTTCGCGGGCCACGGCCACGGCGGCAATGGTGGGCTGTTTGTCACGGGCGTCGAAATTGCTTCCACCGCTGGTTACGACGCCGGTTGCCCCGCTCGGCCCGGTCCCGGACGGCGGCCCGCTGACTGGCCTGGCGGCGCAGCAGCTCGTGGCCCGGACGGTACTGCTTGCGGTGGTGCCAGGACGCCTGCACCAGCAGCCGGCGGGCATGACTGCTGCCGTGTCGGCGACGGGTGAATCGTGACCCAGTTCCGACGCCTGGGTTCTAAGGTGAATTCGCATGATCGTCGCAACGTTGCAGGCTCATGGTGCCAGAGCGGCGGCGAATGCCTGGGCGGGGGTCTGCCAATCCAGGGTCTTTCGGGGTCGGTTGTTGAGTCGGTCTTCGATGGCTCGGAGGTCTTCGACGGAGTGGACGTTGAGGTTGGTGCGCTTGGGCAGGTACTGGCGCAGGAGACCGTTCGTGTTCTCGTTGGTGCCGCGTTGCCAGGGGCTGGCGGGGTGGGCGAAGAACACGCCGTCGGTGAAGTACGGGGCGATCTCGTGGTGTTGGGCCATCTCTGAGCCTTGGTCCCAGGGCAGGCTGCGACGGGCGTGTGCGGGGAGCTCGCTGACCGCGGCGATGAGTGCGTCGCGCAGGTGGGCGGCTGAGTGTCCGTCGGGAAGCGCGACGATGCGCAGGTAGCGGGTGCGGCGGTCCACGAGGGTGGCAACGGCGGACTGGCTGCGGACGCCGACGACCAGGTCGCCTTCCCAGTCTCCCAGGCGCTGGCGGAGCTCGACCTCGGACGGCCGCTGGTCGATCAAGAGGGCAGGTGCCACGAAGCGGGGCATGCGCTGGCTGGCGCGGCGTCGCTGTTTGCGCAGCGGGCGACCGGTGCGGAGTTTCCTGGTCAGGGTCCTGCTCAGGCCGTCCTTGGCGCCCTGGTAGAGCGCGCGGTAGATGCTCTCGTGACACAGGTGCCGCTCGGGCCGCTCCGGCCAGCGTCTGCGCAGATGCTCGGCGATCTGTTCAGGGCTCCACTCCAGATCCAGTTTGGCCTGCACCTCGGCACGCAGCTCAAGGTCCGTGGCCAGCTTCGCCCGGCGCGGCCGCCCGGAGCGTTCGCGGCAGCGATGGTGGGCCAGGTCCGCGTCGTATCGGCCGTAGTCGTGCGGCCGGCTGTTACGCCGCAGTTCGCGGCTGACCGTGGCACCAGGCCCCGATAACCGATGGTGGCACCGGTACCGGTGCCAGTCGCCGACCTCGACGGCCAGGCCGAAGGCGGTCAGCGTGCTGACCCCGCGCAAACACCCCCAGCCGCCCTACCACCGGCGCGAACGGCGAGGGAGCGGCCATCTGCTCGATGGCGCACTCGGACAGTCGCTCACCTCCCCGGTCCGGGCGCTGCCGATGCAGTCACAACCGCACTCGAGCCACTGAGTTCCTGCACGCGTGTGAGCGAACCAGACGGCTCAGCTGGCCTGCCCGGTGCATGGGGGGTGGCGTCAGGCGTTGGTGTCGTCGTGGCCAAGGCTGCCGCCCCGTTCACGGGTGACTCAGAGACTGATCAGGTCCGGTCGATGCGAGCGCGCTGACTCGGTTCTCCTGCTCGCGGCGGGCCGGCCCTGCCACCCCCTGGTCGAGCGCGGCCGGCTACAGGTCGGCGACGCGAAAACAGCACCGGCACGGGCCGGCCCCGGAGTCCTGGCTCGTATGACGGCACCCACACGGTGGACATCGACGGCGAGCTCGCCGAGCTCGATGCCGACGGCCACCGGCCGCTGCGCCTGCCCGTCCGGGGACGACCTCCGGTTGCGCGGCTCACGGTGGCCCAACCCTTCGGTCCTGCCGGGCGCGGTCAGGCGGTTCGGGCCCTGGTCCCTACGGCGACGAGCGTGGTGGTGCTGGATGCGGCCGTTTTCAGGTGGGGCGGCGGACGGCCTGCACGGCGGTGTCGTAGAGGTCGAACATGTCGGCCTGTCCGCCCAGCCGTACCCATTCCTCGTTGGCTGCCTGCATGCAGACGATCGCTGCGGCCGCGATCGCGCGGGCCTGCAAAGTGCGACGCTCGGAGTCGGGCAGTCGCGGCTCGATGTGCGGTGCGAACAGGTTCTGCCAGCGGGCTTGTTTCTCGGTGTGTCCGGCGCGCAGGGAGTCGTTGCCGAACAGCAGTGTGATGAACTCCAGGCGCCCTTCGGCTGTTATGTCGATCTCCTCGAGCACCTGGAACGCCGCGCGCAGCGCCGTCCAGGGATCCTCGTCGGCCGGGCGCTCGGCGAGGCGTGCGGCGATCAATTCGCCCTGTTCGTCCAGGCCGCTGAGCGCGAGGTCCTCCTTGTTGCGGAAGTAGTTGAACAGGGTCCGCCGGGAGACGCCCGCGGCGGCGGCGACCTCGTCGAGGGTCGTGTTGTCGAAGCCCTTGGCGCCGAACAGCTCGATGGCGGTCCGGGCCAGCAGTGAGCGAACCACGGAGCGGGTCTGTTCCCGGATGGGGGAAGGGGCCGGTTTCTGAGTCATGCACCGATGGTACGCCGTATCACTTGATGCAGATACTTGCACTCAGTGCAAAACCGTGCGTAGAGTGAACCCATGAGCAAAATCGACTACCACCGCCAGACCGTCATCGTCACCGGCGCCAGCTCGGGCCTCGGCGCCGAATTCGCCCGCCAGCTGGCCCGCCGCGGCGCGAACCTCGTGCTGGTCGCCCGCCGGGCGGACCGGCTCGAGAGCCTGGCCGCCGAACTCACCCACGCCCACGGCGTCACGGTGACCACCGTCGCCCGCGACCTCGGCAAGCCCGACGCCGGCCGCACACTGCGCGCCGAACTCGAGTCCCGCGGCATCCACGCCACCGGACTGGTCAACAACGCCGGCTTCGGCACCCACGACGCCTTCAGCGACGAGGACCCCGATCGCCTGCAGAGCATGATCACGCTGAACATCAGCGCGCTGGTCGACCTCAGCCGCGCCTACATCGACCCGCTGACCTCCGCCGACACCGGCCTCCTGATCAACGTCGCGAGCCTGCTGGGCTTCCAGCCGACCCCCTACATGAGCGCGTACGGCGCCACCAAGGCCTTCGTCCGCAACTTCACCGAAGCGCTGTGGGAGGAGACCCGCGGCACTAACCTGCGCGTCCTCGCCGTGAACCCCGGCGCCACCCGGACCGAGTTCTACGACGTCGCCGGCGGCACCGCCGACTACGGCACGAAGCGGACCACCCCCGAGCAGGTAGTGAAGATCGCCCTCGACACGCTCGACCGCCGGTCCGCGCCCCCGTCGGTGGTCACCAACGGCAAGGCGGTCGCACTCCTCGGAAGGCTCCTGCCGCGCCGCTCGATGGTCCGGCTCATGGGCTGGATGGACCGACGCCAGCGCCCGCAGCACCCCGCCCCCGCCGCCCTCGTCAACAGCTAAGGAACACCGTCATGACCATCGCCGACATCACCGCACAGCCCACCGACGCGGAGCGCTTCCAGCACATCCTCCAGGTCCAGCGCGCCGCCTACCTCCGCGACGGAGCGCCCTCCCTGGAGGCCCGTCGCAGCGATCTGATCAGGTTCAGGGCGGCGCTGCTCGAGCGGCGCGGCGACATCGAGGAGGCGATAGACGCCGACTTCGGACATCGCTCGCGACACGAGAGCGCGCTGATGGAACTCGTGGGCGTCGTGCAGGGCATCGACTACCTGCACCGCAACCTTCGCCGATTCATGCGCCCGACCCACCGCCACATCGAGCTGCTGCTGCGTTTCGGCAGCAACCGCATCCAATACCAGCCGCTCGGCGTGGTCGGCGTCATCTCGCCGTGGAACTATCCGGTCAACCTGTCGCTCATGCCCGCCGTCACCGCGATCGCCGCCGGCAACCGCGTCATGCTCAAGCCGTCGAAGCTGACCCCGGCGACGAACGCGGTGCTCGCGTCGATGCTCAGCGAGCTCTTCCCGCCGGAGCAGGTCACGATGGTCAGCGGCGACGGCTCCGCGTTCTCCTCACTGCCCTTCGACCATCTCGTCTTCACCGGCAGCACCGAAGTCGGCCGTGCCGTCATGAAGGCGGCCAGCGACCACCTCGTCCCCGTCACGCTGGAACTCGGCGGCAAGTCCCCGACCATCGTGGCCAAGGGACACGTCCGGGACCAGGCCGTGTCAGACATCGTCTTCGGCAAGCTCCTCAGCGGCGGGCAGACCTGCATCGCCCCCGACTACGCCCTGGTGCACGAATCCGAGATCGACGCCTTCATCGCCACCTACGACAGACTGGTGAAGGCCGCCTACCCCGACGGCCCCACCAGCGACGACTACACCTCGATCATCGACGACAAGCAGTACAGGATCCTCACCGACCTGATCGAGGACGCCCGCGCGCACGGGGCGCGGATCATCGAGGTCGGACACCGGCCGGGCGACGCGGCCCGCCGTCCGCACACCCTCGCGCCGACCGTCGTGCTCGGCGTCACCGACGACATGCGCATCGCCCACGAGGAGATCTTCGGCCCCATCCTGCCGATCTTCGGCTACCGCGACATCGACGACGCCATCGACTACGTCAACGCCCGGCCGCGCCCGCTCGCCCTCTACTACTTCGGCGACAACGGCCCCGAGCGGCGCAGGGTCCTCGACCGCACGACCTCCGGCAACGTCACCGTCAACGGCACGATCATGCATGTCGCGCAGGACGACCTGCCCTTCGGCGGCGTCGGCGCCAGTGGCATGGGCAAGTACCACGGCGTCGAAGGATTCCGCACCCTCAGCCACCCCAAGGGCATCCACGTACAGGGACGCTGGAACGCCACCCGCATGCTGCACGCCCCCTTCAGCAAGCGCACCGAACGTCTCCTCAACTTCTTCCTCCGATGAAGAAGGCACCACCGGCACCCGCAGGCAGAGAAGAGCACCACACGCACAAGTGCGGCCGGCCGTTCGTCGAGACGGATCGACGGATCGACGGATCGACGGATCGACGGATCGATGAAATGGTGTTCACTCCAAGCCCTCCGCGAGGAAGCCACCGATGGCTGATCGACCTCGTTCTCGTCAACCCGGGAATGACCGCGCGGCCGACGTTCGGGCATTGCGCGCCGAAGCCGTCACCAATTCCTGACCTGGGCCGAAACGGTGGCGTCCGCACAAGACGGCGTCCGCCGGACACACTTTGGGCTCAGTGTGTGTCTCCGGACCACCTGCTGTCGGCCACGGTCGCAAAGGCGCACCGCGAACCCGACGGGGAGATCACAGCCGGGCCCGCCACTGGGGCAGCAGACCTGCAGTGGCGCGTGCGCCACTGCTGCCGGAGCAGCCTGGCGGGCCAACTGACGGCCTCGCCACTGCCGAGCGGTCAGCGCAGGTATGCGCAGTCGCGTTGGCGCCGAAGGCGAGGCGGTCCACCAGTGCCGGTATCCCGCAGCCGCCGCCACATCCGTTCCTTCGCGCACAACGAATGCGGGAGACGTGATCTCCTCGACTCCGCTCCCGCCGGGACCGGTGACAGCGCCCCGGATCATCAAGGGCAGCGGCAAGAGTCGTACCGGCCCCGATGGCCGCGAGCCCGAACCGGGCTGCACGACCAAGGTAATGGGCGACTGGCAGGCCGATCGACCCCGCTGCCCGGCCGTACGCCGTGGGCTGTCAGCGGGTTTCGCCGGCGGCTTCGGAGTGCAGCGGAAGGCGTGCGCACTCCGTACGAGCGCGGCTTTCCCGGCGACGTGGAGGCGCGGGTCTACGCGGGCTGCGGGTATCACGTCGTGCTGCAGAGCTGCCGCGGCACGTTCGGCGCCACGGGAGACTTCTACCCGATGGCGAACGAGGCCGACGACGCTCAGGACGCGGTGGCCTGGCTGCGGACCCAGCCGTGGTTCGACGGGCGGCTGGCGACCTCCGGGGGTTCGTACGTGGGCTGGACCCAGTGGGCGCTGCCGATGGATCCGCCCACTGAACTGCGTACGTGCTTGATCGCCGTCGCCCCGCACAACATGTACGAGGCGGTCTACGGAGGCTGAGCGTTCCACGTGGGCGACTTCTTGCACTGGGCAGCGATGTTGATCAACCAGGAGCGATTCACCGGACTGCGGGCTGCGGCCCGGGCCCTGGCGATGAAGCGACGGCTGGCCCCGGTCTTCGACGCCCTCCCGTTGGCCGACGCGGCCGACACTGCGACCGAGCGCCGCGCGCCGTGGCTTCGGGAATGGCTGACGACCCCCGACTCCAACGACCCGGTGTGGGATCGGCTCAAGCTCGACGAGGCTCTGCAGCGGGCGAACGTTCCGGTGCGGCTCACCGCAGGCTGGCAGGACCTCTTCCTCGACCAGACCCTGCACCAGTACCAGTCGCTGCGTACTCGCGGGGTCGACGTCTCGCTCGCTGTCGACCCCTGGACCCACAACGAGCTGGCCCTGAAGGGCATGGGGCACCTGCTCCGCGGCAGTCTGGAATGGCTGGAGACACACCTTGCCGACGAAGCGCCGGCCCAGCCACGGTCCATACCCCCGGTCGAGGTGTACGTCACCGGACAGGGCGCCTGGCGACACCTGGCCGAATGGCCACCGGCGGCGGGCGAGACCGTGCATTACCTGCAGCCGGGCGGAAGACTTCTGGTCGACGAGCCCAGCGGTGGTGCGCCGTCCACGTATGTCTACGACCCGGCGAACCCCACCCCGACCCTCGGCGGCCCCCTTCTCTCCCTCGACAGCGGAAGCAAGGACAACGCGAAGCTGGAGAGCCGCTCCGATGTGTTCACCTTCACCACCGACCCGCTGACGGCACCGCTGGAGATCAAGGGAACACCGGTCGTCGAGCTGGCGCACGCCAGGAGCAACCCGCACGCCGACGTCTTCGTACGGCTCTGCGACGTCGACTCCAAGGGCGTGTCCCGCAACTTCACCGAAGGATTCCTCCGGCTGGACCCCACCTCGTCCATCGACCAGGCGCAGACCGTGCGCGTGTGGCTGGACGCCTGCGCCCACCAGGTCAAGGCCGGCCACCGGATCCGTCTGCTGATCGCCAGGGGCTCCCACCCCCGATACGCACGCAACGAGGGCACCGGTGAACTGCCCGGCACCGGAAGCGAGTTGCGGCCGTGCACGCACGCCATCCACCACGACGCCGGCTCGTTGTGCCGCGTGATCCTGCCGAAGCTCTCCGCGTATCACGAGTAGTCATGTCAACTGAGAGCCGGCGAGCCAAGCTGTCGCGCCGTGCTCGCCAACACGAGGGTGGATGTGGGCGGTTTCTGGCGTGCTTGCGATCGCGGTGAAGCCCGGTTCCAGGCCTGCGCTCAGGCCGTGATGGTCAGACCGGAGACGCCGGTGATCTGCTCCGGGACAGCGATGCGAACGGTCATCTTGGCTCCGTAGGCGTGCGCGGTCATGTGCGCTGCGTGTGGGCTGGTATCTGTTCTGTCGGTCACTACCACCCGCCGAGCATGTTCAGGACGTGTCGCCCTGATCAACGGCTCGCAACACCGGTACCACTGTTCGCAGTTCGTCTAGATGAAGGCCTCGTCCAGATGCGATGCGCTCGAGCATGAGCCCCTCGACCTAGCGGAAGCTGAGCGGGATGTGGTGGTACACCCTATGTGGGGAGATCACCTCGACCGGATACCGATGCCCCTGTACGACGGCCACATGCTCCCCGACGGCCCGGTCGACGGCGGGCACCGCGTGACAGGGCGCGGTCACCTGCTGGGGAGGCGGTGCCGGCAGCAGCCGGAACCGCCTCCGTTTCACGAGCCGGTCGACGCCGTGTCCGGGGCGAGGTGGGTGCGGAACCACGACAGCGCGGCCCCGCTGGATTCCTCGAAGTGCACCTTGTACGCGTCGAAGTGCCCGCCGGGCAGCAGCACCAGCTCCTTCGGGGCCAGCGCGCGCTCGAAGGCGGCGAGCTGGATGTCGGCCGGGACCACCGTCTCGCCGGTCTCGACGATCATCATGAGCGGCTTGGGTGAGACCCGGGAGATCCATACGCCCGGCTCGTACAGCCGCGCGGCCCGGCTGGAGCGCAGCGTCACCGTGTTGTTCTCGCGGCCCGGGGGAACCAGGTCGTGGTAGAAGCGCACGGCGTCCGGGCTGTTGTACAGGGCCGGGTCGGTGGGATCGTCGCCGATGGAGGTCTGGTACGGCAGTTCACCGCCGGCGGCCAGGGCGCGTTCGGCGTCGGCCTGGGCGAGCTCGAAGGCGGCGATGCGCTCCGGCGGGACCTTGCGCTGCCACTGCTCGAATCCGCTGATGGTGGGCACCTGCGACACCACGGCCTTGATCCGCACGTCGGTTGCGCCGAGCACGATCGCATGGCCGCCCGAGAAGCTCGAACCCCACACCCCGATGCGGTCCGCGTCGACCTCCGGACGGGCCTCCAGGAAGCTGATCGCGCGGCGCCAGTCCGCGATCTGACGCCACGGGTCGACGTCGTTGCGGGGCTCGCCGTCGCTGGCACCGAACGTGCGGTGATCGTGGATGAGGACCACGAAGCCGGCGTCGGCGAACTTGCGCGCGTACGGGTCGAGGCCCATCTCCCGGTTGGCGCCGAATCCGTGCGCCATCGTGATCGCGGGGCGCGGGCCCTTGGCGTTCGGCAGGTAGAGCCAGCCGCGTAGCGTCACGCCCCCGTCCGCCGTGAACTCCACGTCGATGCGTTCAGTCATGGTCACTTGCCTTCCGTGAAGTCGAAGTACTCGGCGGGGACGAGGCCGGCCTCGACGAGGGGGCCCCCGACCTTCGCGTTGATCTGCAGCACGGCGCCGATGGGCCGGTGGTGAATGGCGATCTCCGTGATGAGCCCCTCGTCATCACGCGTGAGGATCGTGATCCCCTTCATCTGGAAGCCACCGAACGCGGCGGCCTCCCACTCCAGATACGTCCGCGGGCCGTCCTGCGCCTTCCGGACGAACTCGAGCCGTTCGTACACGGAGCTCACCGCGGTCATGAGGGCCTCGACGTGTTCCTTGCGCTCGACCGGCTTGGCGAGCGCGCTGGCCTCCATCCTCACGTTCGGTGAGAGCGCCGCCGCGAAGGAATCCTGGGTGCGCTGCTCGAACGCGCTCGTCCAGGCCTTGGTCGGGCGGCCGTCGGCGGGGTTGGAGACGATCTCCTCGACGACTGTGGTGATGGCGGCGGCGACCGCTGCCGGGTTCTCGGCGTGCGCCCAGTGACCTGCGCCGGGAATCGTCTGCGTGGTGGCGTCGGGGAATCGGGGCGCAACATACGCGGAGACGATCTCTTCTGTGACGAAGGGGTCGTTCTCGCCGCGCAGGACGGTGACGCTGCCGTGGAACTTGCTGGGCTGCTGTCCGTCCGGGTGGCCGTTGTTCCATGCCGTCGCCGTGTCGGAGATCGTCGACGGGTCGACGTGCAGTGTCACCTTGGCGAGCCGGTCATTTTCCGCGGCCGGGAAAGCGGTGGCGAGCGCGCCGCGGAAGGCGCGCTGCGCGTCGAGTCCGAGATCCGGTGCCTGGAAGGGGGCGATCTGCTCCGGGGGCAGGTGAGTGCCCGCCAGCGGGATCGGGTTGACCAGGACGAGCGAACGCACCTGCTCGGCAAGGCGAGCGGCGGCGAGCTCGGCGATCTGGCCTCCCATGCTGTGGCCGACGAGCACGACGGGGCCCTCCGTCGCGCGCACGACGCTCTCGAGGTCGTCGGCCCAGCGGGCGAGCGTGAACGGCCCGTGATCCGAGGCGCGCGCACCCATGCCGGCGAGCTCGAACGCGATCGAGGGGATCGACCGTTCGTCGAGGACGGTGCGGACGTTGTTCCAGATGGCGCCGTCGTCCAGGTATCCGTGGACGAGCACCACTGTCGGCGCCTGCGTCGCTGGGCTGTTCATCTCGTGTCTCCTTTGACGATCGCTCTCTTGCGGCGACGAACCGGAGCAGGGGGCTCTCGAGGTCCTTGGCCGACGCGAGCTCTATGACGTAAGCATAGGGTCTATGCTTGCGTCAATGTGTCATCGCTCTGTGATCGACGGAATGAGGATCGGGCCGTCCGGCTCCCTCTGCGTTCCGGCCGGAGTGGGAGCGACCACCCGAGAATCCGAGGAGTCCACCAAATGACGTCGAACGCCTTGACCTACGCCGTACACATCGCGGACGGCATGCCGACCACCAACTCCGACGTGCCGCCCGATCAGGGCGAGCGTGCCTGGTCACCGACGTCGAGCACCCTCATCTCGAACGAGGGAGAGGCACTGCTGGTGGATCCGCTCTTCACGATCGCGCAGTCGGAGGGCCTGCTGCAGTGGCTCAGCGAGCGTGACGCTCCGCTGACGAGCGTGTACGTGACACACGGCCACGGAGACCACTGGTTCGGCCTCGGAGCCGTTCTGCAGCAGTACCCCGGTGCGCGCGCCTACGCGCTGCCCGAGGTCGTCGAGGACATGGCCTACCAGTCCTCGCCCGAGGTCCTCAAGGCGGTCTGGCACGCCTGGTTCCCCGAGCAGATCCCAGAGCGACTCGTCCTCGCCGAACCGCTTGAGAGCGAGATCCTGGCTGTGGGCGGGGCGGAGGTCCGCCCGGTCCGCCTGGGGCACACCGACAGCGACAACACCACCTGCCTGCACGTGCCCGACCTGGGGCTGGTCGTCGCGGGCGACGTGATCTACAACAACGTGCACCTCATGCTCGCCCAGTCGGACGCGGACGGGCGAGACGAGTGGCTGAGGGCTCTCGACACGGTCGAGGCGCTGGCGCCGACCGCGATTGTCGCGGGCCACAAGGATCCGGCCGCCGATGACGATCCGCGCCACATCGAGGAGACCCGCCGCTACATCCTTGATTTCAACAGCGGGGTGCGTCGCACCGGCAGCACCCTCGAACTCTACGAGTACATGCTGGAGCGTCACCCGTCGCGCATCAATCCTGGCGCGCTCTGGGGCTCCTGCCGGGCCGCGAAAGGCTGAGTAGTCGGCGGTGTCGTTCGGGCGGCCTGCGGCGCGCTACGCGCGCGCGGCCGCCCGACGCTGCCGTGAGGCCCGAAGGTTCACGGCGTTGCCGCAGATGCGCACGTCGTGCCAGGCGCCGTTGTTGGGGTTCGTGCCGTCGTAGAAGGCGACCGAGCAGACCCGGTTACGGCACATCTTCAAGCGACGCCACGTATCCGTCAGCTGGGCGTTCGTGATCTCGTTGAGCACGGTCGCGACGACCCATCCGACGTCCTTGCCGCGCGGTGCCAGCGAGAAGACGCCGGCGGCGTCAATGCGCACCTCCAGCGTGCCGCTCACCCCCTTCGGTGCGGATCGGACCGGAGCGTCGCGAACCGCGCCCGACACCGTCATCTGCAGCGACGCGCGTAGCTGCTGAAGCCGCACCAGCCCGGGCTCGTCGACCTCGATCGCCGGCGCCTCCGCCCCGGTGCGCCGACTCCATTCGTCCAGTGCGCCGGAGAGCCACGACGTCGCGGAATCCGGCGTCGAGAGCAGGTCCTCGAGCGCGGGCTTGCCGGCGGCGCGGGTGTTCAAGACCTCCTGAACGAGGACGAGCGGTCCGGTGGCGATGCGGTCCGTGTAGCGCTCGCTCGCGAGTTCAGACATAGGCATAGCTTATTAGCTCCAGTCTTCATTGGCGAGGAGAGCGGGGGCGCCACCGAAAAGACCCTAACGGCGACGCCGCCCGTTCGTCGCACCAGAGAGTGCGCGGTGCCGCGTGGTGACCGTAGGGCCGGGGGCGCTGCACCTCACGCTCATCGAGCCTGACCGAGGCGACCATGGTGTGATATGACATAAGCATAGCGGCTATGCCTACGTCGAATGGTGTCGATCGTCGTGCACCGTCACCAAGCGGGCCGGCCATGTGAAATCGCTGGAGAGGTCGCGCGATGCTCGAACGCGTGGAGGAACAATGATCGACAAGACCGTCGAGGACACCGCAGCTGCTGTCTCGGGCATCCGTGACGGCGCCACCGTGATGATTGGTGGATTTGGCCGCGCGGGCCAGCCGGTGGAGCTGATCGACGCGCTCATCTCCCATGGCGCACGCGACCTGACCGTCGTCAACAACAACGCAGGCAATGGCGACGCGGGTCTTGCCGCGCTTCTTGCAGCGCGAAGGGTACGGAAGATCATCTGCTCGTTCCCAAGGCAGAGCGACTCGTGGGTGTTCGACGGTCTCTACCGCGCGGGGGAAATCGAGCTGGAGCTCGTGCCGCAGGGGAATCTCGCCGAACGCATCCGCGCCGCGGGCGCGGGTATCGGCGCGTTCTTCTCGCCGACGGGCGTCGGTACGCACCTCGCGGAGGGTAAGGAGGTGCGCACGATCGATGGCCGCGACTATGTGCTCGAGTACCCGATCCGAGCTGATGTCGCCTTGATCAGCGCCCTGCGGGCCGACCGCTGGGGCAACCTTGTCTACCGCGAGACCGCCCGCAACTTCGGCCCGATCATGGCGGCCGCGGCGGCCACCACCATCGCCCAGGTCGACCAGATCGTGCCCCTCGGCGACATCGACCCCGAGACCGTTGTGACGCCCGGCATCTTCATCGACCACGTCGTCGCGGTGGGAGAACGCCGATGGCTCGACGAAGGCGTGTTCGTCGGCGGCGTCGACATCGAGGGGAGCCCGCTGGCGCAGGAGGAGAGCCGATGAACACGCGCATCAGCCGCACGGACCTCGCTCGTCGCATCGCGGCCGACATCCCCGAGGGATCAGTCGTGAACCTCGGTATCGGCGCCCCCACCCTTGTGGCCAACTACCTGCCGGACGACGTCGAGATCGTCCTGCACACCGAGAACGGAATGCTCGGCATGGGGCCCGCACCCGAGCCCGCCACCGTCGACCCCGACCTGATCAACGCCGGCAAGCAGCCAGTAACCGCGCTGCCGGGCTCGGCGTACTTCCACCACGCCGACTCCTTCGCGATGATGCGCGGCGGACACCTGGACGTGTGTGTGCTCGGCGCGTTCCAGGTGTCAGAAACCGGCGATCTCGCGAACTGGTCGACCGGCGAGCCAGACGCGATTCCCGCCGTCGGCGGAGCGATGGATCTCGCGATCGGCGCGAAGTCGGTCTACGTGATGACCGACCTGCTAACCAAGCAGGGCACGCCGAAACTTGTCGCCGCCTGCACCTACCCGCTGACCGGAGTGCGCTGCGTGACCCGCATCTACACCGATCACGCGGTGTTCGATGTCACGCCCGAGGGACTGCGCGTGCGCGAGACGTTCGGCGACAACACCGTGGGCTCCCTGGCCGCACTGACCGGACTCAACCTCGCCGACGTCACCGACGCTGCGGCACCCCTGAGAGGTAACTGACATGCCCGCGAGCTTCGTGTACGACGCCGTTCGTACCCCCTTCGGACGCTACGGCAAGGCCCTCGCCGACGTGCGCCCCGACGACCTCGCCGCGGTCGTCATGCGCGCGACCGTCGAGCGCACCGGCCTTGACCCCGCGCGCATCGACGACGTGATTTTCGGTGATGCGAACCAGGCTGGCGAGGACAACCGCGACGTAGCCCGCTTCGCCGCGCTGCTCGCCGGCTTCCCCACCTCGGTCACGGGAGTCACGGTCAACCGCCTGTGCGGGTCCTCGGTCGAGGCCGTCATCCAGGCGTCGCGAGCCGTCGAGGCAGGAGACGCCGACATCGTGCTCGCGGGCGGCGTGGAGTCGATGAGCCGCGCGCCGTACGTCGTCGAGAAAAGCACCAAGCCCTTCCCCGCGGGCAACCAGACGATGTGGAACACGTCGATCGGATGGCGCATGGTCAACCCGCGCCTGCCGAAGGAATGGACGATCTCCAACGGCGAGACCGCCGAGAAGCTCGCCGGCATCCACCGGATCTCACGTGAGGAGCAGGACGCGTTCGCGGCGCGCAGCCATCGCCTGGCCGCCCGCGCATGGGCAGACGGCATCTTCGACCGAGAGATCGTCCAGGTCGACGGCCACCACCTCGTCCGCGATGAAAGCATCCGCGACGAATCCACCGTCGAGGTGCTCGCCGGCTTGCGCCCGGTGTTCGCCGCCAACGGCACGGTGACCGCCGGGAACTCCTCGCCCATCAACGACGGCGCCTCCGCCGTGCTCGTCGCCCGAGAGGGTGTGCTCGACGGTGAACCCCTCGCCCGCATCGCCGCCCGCGTGGCGTTCGGCAACGACCCCGACATCTTCGGAGTCGCTCCCGTCGAGGCGGCCAACCGCGCACTCGCCCGCGCCGGGCGTACATGGGCCGACGTCGATCTGGTCGAGCTGAACGAAGCCTTCGCAGCACAGTCGCTCGCCTGCCTGCGGCTGTGGAGCGACCTCGACCCGACGAAGGTGAACGGGCACGGAGGGGCGATCGCGATGGGGCACCCACTCGGTGCGTCCGGAGGGCGCATCATCGGTCGCGCGGCCCACGAACTCGCCCGCCGAGGCAGCGGCATCGCAGTCGTGGCAATCTGCATCGGCGTCGGCCAAGGCCTCGCCGTCGTACTCGAGAGGTGAAGGTCGGTCGAGCCACGGGCCGGAGCCCGTCGCAGCGTCTTTGCACCGAGCGATAGGCGGCGACACTGGCTATCCCGTCGGCACAGCCCTGGCGGTGGCCTTCAGCGATTTAGCCGCCCGCCGATGGGGCTGGAACACGATCGACGCCGTGTGAACAGCGGTCCTGCCGGATGTGATGACCGGTGTGTCCGAGTCGTTCTTGCCTTCACGGACCTGGGCGGCATCGTCATCGTGAACCGGCCCCTCTACACCTCGCTCTACGTGTGCAAGGCGCATGCTTCACGCGGGATCCTCAAAGCTCCGCTGGGGCAGAACCTCCGCATCGATCTCGGCACTCTCGAGGATGCGTTCTGTCATGTGCGTGCGCGAGGCAAGAGGGCGGTCTAGCTGCAATGCCGTTGCTTTTGTCGTGGGCGTAGGCTGGTTGGCAGTGGGTTCCGGGGGTGGTTGGGGTGGCTGCGAGCGCGTCGGACTTATCGGGTCTT